>JBFMCM010000338.1:0-10462 GCA_040754355.1 Chloroflexota bacterium
TGGAGGCTTACGGCCTGACCTTCCCGGTCTGGCTTGACCCGCGCGGCGAGGCCCTGGAGGCCTTCGAGAATTGGAACTTGCCCAGTTCTTACGTGATTGACCGCGACGGCACCGTGCGCTATTCCTGGACCGGGCCTGTCAACCGGCAGACGCTGGAAGAATACGTTACCCCGCTTCTCAGTCCGTAAAGAAAGATGCAATGGACGCTAAAGTTACCTGGCAACAAGGATTGAGTTTCACCGGCTCGGCCAATACCGGCTTCGAGGTCCCGCTCGGCGCGGACCCGGGGGTGGGCGGCGCGAACGACGGTTTCCGCCCGCTGGAACTGATGGCCGTCAGCCTGGCCGGCTGCACGGCCATGGATGTAATTTCTCTTCTGCGCAAGAAAAAGCAGGACGTGACCGGCTTCGAAGTCAGCGTCCAGGCCAATCAGGCGCAGGAACACCCGCGGGTTTTCACCCGCGCGGTCATCTGCTACGTCATCACCGGGCGCAGCGTGGACGAGAGTGCTGTCCGGCGCGCCATCGAACTGACTGCCACGAAATACTGCCCGGCGCAGGCCATGCTGGGCAGAATCGTGCCGCTCGAACTGGTCTATGAGATATTCGAAGATGAGGGGAATGGCAAAGCGAATCTGGTAAAACGAGGAACCTACCAACCCTCGGCAAGTTGACTTTCACTCCCCGCTCTTCACGCCGGGGAGTTTCTCTTGGTTATTTCCCCGCCTGCAATTGACTGAAAACATCGGCGCACTCGCAGGCGATGACCGTCTGGCTGCTGCGCGTCAGCGTGCCGTTGTATGGTCCGTCACCATTGTGGGCCACCCAGCCATCCAAATCGAAGGGGATCGCGCAATCGGCCGGGATCCATTCACCGTTGTATTTTCGTGCGATGTGGATATGCGTCCCGGTGGCCGTGCCGCCCTCACATGAGGGGTAGCCGACCACGTCTCCCGCCTGTAAAACGGCTCCGCGCCGAGCGCGCCCCTGCGTGGCGACATGCAGATAGAGCAGATTCCAGCCGGTGCGTTCGTCGCCATCTCCATCCAGGTCGAGCATCACCACCCCGGTTTCGGAACGGACGACGACCCCGTCTGCCATGGCAACTGCGGGCCTGTCGGTGGGGGTGCAGCCGCCGGTCTCCGCGCCGGGCGCAAAGTCCAGCGCCGCCCAGGGGAGGAGCGTGCCCCAGCCGGTGTGCGGACCGCCGGTGAGAGCCCAAATCTCGCCGGGTCGGAAAGGCAGCGTCAGAGCGGGCTGCTGCAAACTGACCGGGATGTGCGGCATGTCCACTTCCCAGGGGTTGCCAAAGAGGTCGGTGTAAACGCGTGCGAATCCGTCCGGTCCGATGGCGGTTTCATATCCTTCCACATCATACATACGGGAGGAAAAGTATTGGAAAGCCACCGAGGCGGCTGTTTGCCAGGGGTCTGGGCGTTCGATCCGGCCATCGTCCAGTTCGAACTCGGTCAGCAGGCCGGTGCGCCAGCCATAGTAGCCATTGTTGAGCACATTCGCCACCCAAGCCAATTGCATGTACAGGCCGGGATAGTTGTAATTGTAGATTCCGAGCGGATAGCGGCCTTCCGGCGCGACTGGCTGCGAAAGTGCGCCAGCCTGGTACTCCATCACGTCTAACAGGACGCGCGGGCTGACACTGTAATTGGTCGCCACCAGTTGCACCACTTCGGCTCCCGTGCGCGTGGCACCCTGGGCATAGGTGCGAAAGTCTTTCAACCAGCCGGCGCGGCTTTGGACGAAAGCCTCAACATCAAAACCAATTGCTGAAGGACCATTCACATACTGGCTATCGGGTAGGATCTGGAATGTCGTCCCCCAGAACGAGCGGTAGTAGATGGGAATCTGCATCGGCATCCCGGCCGGCATGGTGGTGGCGTCAGCCGGGATAGGAATGTTCGCGTTCGCAGCCAGGATCTCCTCGACAGTGGTATTGAAGCGCGCTGCCAGCGCGGGCAGCGTGTCACCGGAATGGGCGACATACTCGACCAATTGACCGGGGTCGTACTCGCTCCGGGTGGGGAGCGGGGTCGGGGTCGGACCGGGAGCCTGCGTCACGGTCGCTGCGGCAGGCCCCAGGTCCGCGCCGGGCCCGGACGAGCAGGCTGCCAGCAGCGAGCCGAGCAGAATCAGGAACGTTTTTCGAAAGGGAGACACGTCGGCAGGTCTTATTCGTCCGGCTGGCGGATGATCTGGGACTCGTGTGTGCCGGTCTTGCTGGAGGTGATAGTTTGGCTGCCTTTGGTGAGCGTGCCGTAATAGGGCGCGTCGCCCTGGTGGGCAGTCCAACCGCTCAGAACGAAAGGCAGCGCGCCTCCCGCACCGACCCATTCGCCGTTGTACTTGCGGGCGATATGGACATGTGTGCCCGTAGCCAGGCCGCCTTCGCAGGAGGGATGGCCGATGTGGGCGCCGGCGTCCACCCAGGTGTTGACAGGAACGCGGTTTTTGGTGGCGATGTGCATGTAGAGTACCACCCAGCCAGTCTGTTCGAAGCCATCGCCGTCGAGGTCGAGGATCACATATCCACCGTTGGAACGGACAATCCGTCCAGGTGCGACGGCAACCACCCAGGCGTTGGTTTCTCCGCAGCCGGGTTCGGCCATGGCGGGAGCAAAGTCGAGTGCGGACAGGGCGCTTTCCTGTTCCCAGGCCGGGTGAGGCCCCCCGGTCAGGCTCCAAAGGTAACCGACCTCGAAGGGCAGGGAAAATACCGGCTGGATCAAGCCGGGGGGAAAGAGCGGCTCGACCAGCGCGGCGCGGGCGAAGGGATCGCCGAACATATCGGTATATGTTGCCATAAAACCGGTCTCGGGGTCTATTGCCTGGAGCCAGTCTTCGTAGTCGAGGTGACGGGAAAAGAGGTATTGGAGAGCAACCGTGCCGGCGTTCAGGTCGGGGGCGAGGCGCAGGGTGGTGCCGTCGGGAAAGGTCAGTTCTGTCAATGTCCCGGCGCGCCAGCCGTAGTAACCAGCATCCAGTTCCTGGACGAGCAGGCGCATTTGCTGGTAGAGGCCGCGGTAGAGCAGGTTACTATAGTCGAGGGGGTAGGTTTCGTTGACACCCGCAATGGGTTCGCCCATCACCCAGCCTGATTTGTATTGCAGGTAGGCCAGCAATAAACGCGGGTTGATGGAACTCTCGAAAGCCAGGCGCTGGACGGAGCCGGCTCCAGTCGTCCAGCCGTAGACCGCCAGGTATTCACGGAATGTGCTGAGATAGCCGCCGGCGTTATCCACATACGCAGCGATGTCGAAATCCGCCGCGCTGGGGGAATAAACTACTTCACTATCCGGGAGAAGTTTGGTGGCGGGGGTGGTCGGTATCCCAGCCAGGCGGTTGGGAATGACGAGGGGCGTCCCCGGGCTGATGAAGCCAATATCCGGCAGGGGGGTGGAGGAGGCCACCTCTTCCGGCTGGACGCCAAAATGGATGGCAACCACTTCCAGACTGTCTCCCGATTGGGCTTCGTAAAGCAGGGTGGAGCGAGGCGTGCCGGGAGTGTCCGCCACCGAGACCAGGGTCCGTGTGGACGTGGGCGTCGGCGCGGCGGCGGTTTGGGCGGCCATGGCTGTGGCGGCGGTTTGCAGAGGCGAGAGCGTGTCTGTGGCGGTTGCCCCAGGATTGATGGTTGGAATGGGATCGTAACTGCCCCACAAGTTCGTGTTACAAGCAGCGAGCAGGGAGGCGGCCAACAGGAAAGCGGCAACGAGCCGGGCGGGACGCATGGATGCAATCATCGGCGAAATTATACTCTAGCGGGGGATGACCAACGTTAGAGAACCGTGAGTAGGGATTGATATCAAGTTATCCAGCCCCCGGCTAGAAGCCGGGGCTGGAAATATTCTGGCTTTCGTTCTTGATTTTGCCTGCCGTTGTATTGCTAGAATGGCCCATAATTGATTGCAACTGCCAGCGCCAGGAAAACAACGGTCGCGAGAATGACCCACGGCCACAGGCGCAAGACCCACTTGAACCACTTATGGTAAGGAACAACGGTCAGGCTGAGGGTGATGAGCAGCAAGGCGTTGGTCGGGTAAACCAGGTTGGAGAAACCGTCGCCGAAAGTGTAGGCGCTGACGGCGATCTGCCGGTTGACGCCCACCAGGTCAGCCAGCGGCATCAGGATGGGGATGACTAAAAGGGCCTTCGCTGACCCGGAGGTGACGAAGAGTTCCAGCACGAGGGTCAGGCCGTAGATGATGAGAGCCGAGAGGAAGGGACTGGCACCCGAAAAAATATTGGCTGCCCAGTGCAGGAGCGTATCGAGGATGCCGCCCGAGGCGATGATATGCCTGACGCTGGCGGCCATCATCAGCAGGGGAATGGCCGGGGCGATGCCCAGGAACCCGTCCCGTATGGCTTTCCAGGCGTTCTTGCCCACCCCGGCGATCAACGCCGCGCCAATCCCGCCGATGACGAACAACAAGCCGGAGAGCGGCATGGCCAGGTCGTTGAGCGACTCGACCCAGGACAGAATCATCACCGAGGCCAGAATCAAGACGAAGAAAACACCCATGAAGATGGCAGCCCGCTTCATACGCGGGTCATTGGCCGTGGCTGCGTCCAGCCTGAAGGTCCCGAACTTGGCCCGCTCGGCTTGGTCCTCCTTGTGGACTGGTGATGCCTCCGGCTTGTGTTCCACTTTCTTGGCGTAACGCACCAGGAAAACAGCCAGGATCGCGTACACGACCAGGAATAGAACGAGGCGCGGGGCCCAGCCGGAGAAAAGAGGCAGACCTGCCAATCGCTGGGCAGTGCCAATCGTGAAGAAGTTGAAGATGGCCGTGGAGAAGCCGACATTGGTAGCCAGGATGGAAATGCCCAACCCGGTCAGGGTGTCCCAGCCGAGGGAGAAGGACAGGGCGATGATAATGGGGACGAGCGGGACGGCCTCTTCCAGGATGCCGAAGAACCCGCCCAGGGCCATGAAGAAGAAAGTCAAAACCAGCAGGAGGGCGTATTTCCTGGTTCCAAATCTCTGGACGATCTTGTGGATGACGTAATTCAGGATGCCGCTGCGATCCATGACAGCAAAGGCGATACCGACCAGGAGGATGAACAAGATTACGCCGATGACCGTGGCGCTGCCCTCGGCGGCAAAGACCTCGAACGGGGCAGTGAACCAGCGCCAGACCGGGTAATCAGGACGCTCGGTCAGGGTGAATGATTCGGCGTCTATGACCTGGCGCCCGTCCACCTCCACGCGCGCATATTCCCCCGCTGGGACGAGGCGAGTGAGTATCCCTGCCGCCAGCATCAAGGCAAAAATGATGGCAACGGCCTGGATGAAAGCCTTCTTGCTGATCTGGATTCCCGATTTGGTTTCGGTCATGGCAAGCCTCCTTGTCGTTGATTGGCTCAACTATTGAAAGAGCGAGTGTCGTTGCGAGCGAGCGTCCTGAGCGGAGGCACGTTCTTTGTGCCGAAGTCGAAGGGCAGCGAGAGAAGCAATCCCCTTGTTGTCTGGGAGACTGCTTCGTCGGGCTGGGTCTCGATACCCCTTTGCTTGGGTTCTTGACCAACCCTCCTCGCAGCGACACATCCTTACCCTTTTTTGAAATGAGTCTTTTGATTTTGTATGGATAGTTTATAGCAGAACCCTATTCCCGTCAAAGGGGCTGGAAATAGCCTCTGCTTTGTGGTAAAGTAATTAAGGGAACGGGACTTATCCGGATGAGCGAAAGGAGTGAACGATGGTCACGCCAACTTGCTTACGGAAAATCCTGCTTGCGGATGACGGCTCAGAGCATGCCCGCGCCGCGATCCAATTATTACAGAAACTGCCCCTGCCTGCCGACACCCACATCACGGTTTTGCGGGTCTTTGGCTCCCAGCAGGCAAGCGAACTTTCCACACTGGAGGCGGCTGTCAAGGCAACCTGCGACCTGCTCCTCCGCCAGGGTCTCCAGACCGATCTCGAACTGATATTGGGCCAGCCGGCCGAGAAGATTATCGAATACGCCGACGAACATCACCCAGACATGATTGTCCTGGGCGCGAAGGGATTACGCGCCACCCTCGGCATCCTGCTGGGCGGCGTGGCCCAGCAGGTGGTGGAATATGCCTCCTGTCCGGTGCTGGTGGTACGTGCCCCTTTGAAGAAATTACATCGTGTTTTACTCGTAATAGACAGTTCGCCGTACAGCCAACTTGCAGCCGAGTGCCTGGCCCGCTTCCCGCTGCCGGATAAGGCAGAGATGCGGGTGATGCATGTGCTGCCGCCGCAGTACCAGGTCATCGCCACAGAAATGCCCTATGGCCACACATTCGAGCAACCGCTCATGATTACCGAAGAAATCGCCCGCCAGCGTGCGACTGAAGAAGAGGAAGGCCACCGCTTGCTGGAGCGGATGGCTGGCATACTGGCGGCTGGCAGGCTGCCGGTCAAGACCGTGCTCAAACGCGGTGACGCAGCGACCGAAATCATCGCGTACGTACAGAAGAACCAGGTAGACCTGATCGTGGCCGGCTCGCGCGGCTTGAGCCAGATGCGTTCCTGGCTGCTGGGCAGTGTCTCACGCAAGTTGGTTCACTACTCGAACTGCTCGGTCCTGGTGGTTCGTAAATCTGAACCCTGAGCATATGGCCTAAAAAATGCGACGATAACGCAGAATCGAGCCTGCGACAAAACACACCTCATCACAGGAGCAAGAAGAATGGAATTCTTTCAGGTTGTCAAGGAACGTTGTTCCACGCGCAAGTTTATCCGCCAGCCGGTCGAGGCCGAGAAACTTCGCAAAGTGCTGGAGACGATCAACAGCGCCCCTTCAGCGGGAAATATGCAGGCATATGAAGTATACGTCGTCAATGACCCGGTTCGTCAGGCGGCGCTGTCGAAGGCCTCGTGGGACCAGGAATCAATCGTGGAAGCGCAGGTGGTGCTGGTCTTTTGTACCCATCCGGAGTTGAACGCCGAACGCTACGGGGACCGGGGTCGGGACCTTTATGCCCTCCAGGATGCGACGATTGCCTGTACATTTGCAATGCTGGCCGTAATTGCCGTGGGCCTGGCATGTGTCTGGGTGGGCGCGTTCGACGACGAACAGGTCTGGAGAATCATCGGCGCGCCGGCTGGGCAGACGCCTGTGTCCATGCTGCCCATCGGTTACCCAGACAAGCCAGCCGAGCCGCGCACTCGCCGCAGCCTGGACAGCCTGATTCACAGGGTCGGGTGAACACAACTCTCCCGGAGACTGAAAGCCTCCGGGAAAATGAGTTACTTCAATATTGCCACTCTTTCCACTCTCATCAGCGGCTCGCCTCGGCTGGTATCCATTTCCACCACGCCGCTCACCAGCAGCGGCGCGGAGGTGTGGATAATTTCCCGCGCCCGGCGATAAGCATTCGGGAAGAGGACCACGTCCAGCATCCCGGATAAATCCTCCAGCGTCAGGAACATCATCGCCTCGCCTTTGGCAGTCAGGCTGCGGTGCCCGCTCTGGCGGATGCCGGCGACTGTCACCTGCTGGCCGATCCGCCCGGCTGCCTCGACCGTCGAAATTGCCCCGGCCGCCCGGATTTTTTCAGCGGCCAATTCGAGTGGGTGAGCCTCCAGACTGACCCCGAGCAGTTCCTGCTGGGCGGTCACTTTTTGTTCGCGCGTCCAATCTTTGGTATTTTCTTCAATTCTGGCATCTTTCAACTCGAACAGGCTGGGCTGTCCGGCCTGCCAGCCGCCGCCTTCTACCCGCCGCAGGATGGCGGGGATCGTCCCTAAGCCCTCCAGCGCGCCGACGCGCGCCAGGCTGGCGGCCTCCTGCAGACGCGGGTCGACGCGCGTCAGGAAGTCGTCCAGGGTCCGGAAGGGCCGTCCATGCAGGATGCGTTCGATGGTGCGCCGGGTCAGGTCGCGCACCTGGTCCAGGCCCATGAAGAGCGCCTTTCCTTCATCTGCTCGCGGGGCATAATTAAAATTATTCCCAGAGCAATTGACATGCGGCGGATGGACCGTCAATCCCAGCCGGCGCGCCTCACTCAAGTAGACCCGCTGGCTGTAGTAGCCGCCCCAATTCGCCAGCACCGCCGCCATGAACTCGCCCGGGAAGTGCGTCTTGCACCAGGCCGAACGCCAGCCCACCTGGGCATACGAGGCGGCATGTGCCTTGGGGAAACCATAGCCGGCGAAGGCGGCCATCATCTCCCAGATGCGTTCTCCAGTCTCGGTCGGGACTCCACTGCGAGTCTGCGCCTCGGCGATGAATTTCCGGCGCAATTCCTGCATCCGTTTGCCGGGGTCGAAGTGGCTCATCGCCCGGCGCAGCAGGTCGGCTTCGGCCAGGCTGAAACCGGCCAACTCGTGGGCGATGCGCAGCACCTGTTCCTGGTAGAGGATCACGCCAAAGGTCTCGGCGAGCAGCGGTTCCAGTGCTTGATGGATGTGACTGACCAGTTCCTCGCCTTTGTAGCGCTTCACGAAGGCGTCCTTCAATCCACCGGTCAGCGGACCCGGTCTGTAGAGCGCCAGGGCAGCCATGATGTCGTCCTCGTTGCGGGCGTGGATTTCCCGCAGGGTGGCGCGCATGCCCGGGCTTTCGATCTGGAAGCAGCCGATCGTACCGCCGCTCTCGAGGCGGTCAGCAGTTTCGAGGTCCTCGGCGGGAGTCGCCTCGAGAACCGCCAGCCGGTCCGCGTATTCGCCCGGACGGCTGGCATGGACGAACTCGGCCACGTCGCCCAGGACGGTCAGGCCGCGGATGCCGAGCAGGTCAATCTTGACCAGGCCGAGCGCCTCGACCGACCCCAAATCGAATTGTGTGATGATGATGCCCTTGCTGCCCGAACGCATCACCGGCGCAAGGTCGGTCAACGCGCCGGGCGCCACCACCACACCGCCCGGATGGACGGAAAGATGGCGCGGCAGTTTGAGCAGAGCTTCGGCGTCGTCGAAGATGCGTTGGTAATTAGGCGCACGGTATCGCAAACGCAGTTCCGCAAACGGCGAGGGTGGCAGGCGATCTTCTTCGCCCTCGTTTTCCTCTTTGCGTGCCCAGAACCCATATGGCAACTGGTTTGTCATCTCGCGCGCCTTTTCCACCGCCAGGCTATGAGCCTTGGCAGCATCTCCCAGCGCCGAGCGCGGCCGGAAGTGGTTGATCGTCGCCACCATGGCCACACGCTCCGCGCCGTACACGTCGAAGACGTGCTGGATGACCGCCTCCCGCCGCCGCGAGCACAGGTCGGTGTCAATATCGGGCGGGGTGGTGCGGGCCGGGTTCAGGAAACGTTCGAAGTACAGGTTCAGGCGCAGCGGGTCGGGGCTGGTGATTCCCAGGCAGTGGGCGACGAGCGACGAGGCTGCCGAACCGCGCGACGAGAACGGCACGCCGGTGCGGCGGGCGAAGTCTAGGATTTCCTCCACGATCAGGAAGATGGGTTCGTAGCCCATGCGGGCGATGACCGCCAGTTCGTGGTCGAGCCGTTCCCGGACCTGGGGCCCGATCTCCCCGTACAGGCGGCGCGCCCCCTGCTCGGCTTTCTGGCGAAGGTGCTCGGCGGCGGTCAGCCCGGGCGGGAGCGGGACGGTGGGCATGTGAGCGACTCCCACCGGCAGGTCGAATATGCAGCCTTCGGCAATCTCCTGGGTGGCAGCCAGCGCGGCCGGGAAGTGCTGGTAGCTGGTTTCGATCTCCTGGCTGCTCGCAAAGTGCGACCTGGCAGGTGCCAGCGCCCGGTCCGGGAGGCGGTTAATAGACTGGTTCAAGCGGATGGCAGTCAGGGTTCGCTGCAGATTTGCCTGTTCGGGAGTCAGGTAATAGACCGGGTGGGCGACCACGCTGGGCAGCCCGAGCCTGTGTGCCAGCATCGAAAGTTGCAGCGCAGACCCGGGGTCCCGCAGCGCTGCGTAGAGCCGGTCTGGGAAAATCGTCTTCAGGTTTCCGAGCAGTTCGCGTGTTCCATCTCCCAAGTCGCCGCACAGGACGAGCAAGTCACCGGAGAAGGAGGCCAGCAGGTCGAGGGAGCAGGCTGCTTCGGGGTCATCCCGCAGCATTAGTGCGCTGCTCAGGCGGCAGAGGTTCGACCAGCCCTGCATGTTCATCGCCAGCAGTGAGAGGGGACCGGCCTCCAGGTCAATCTCCAGGCCGAGCACCGGCTGCACCCCGGCCGCTTTGCAGGCCGCCAAGAATTCCACTGCGCCGGAAAGCAGGCGATGGTCGGTCAGGCCGAGGGCGGGCATGCCGTCGGCTGCGGCAGCCTGGGCGAGTTCGGAGGGCAGGGGGAGGCCTTCCTGCAGGGAGTAGGCCGAGTGCGTCGTCAGGTGGAGGTACATCAGTTCGATTGTATAACATTCTCCCGGAGACTGATAGTCTCCGGGAGAAAAGTTTAGAGTGCCAGGCGGCGTCCCCGCCGCCGGGGACGGCGGCGAGAGCGGTTATCAATGGTTCCTAGATCCAACCCAGCACAGGAATGAACAGGATCAAGGCCAAGATGTCCACCGCCCAGAT
>JBFMCM010000339.1:0-3833 GCA_040754355.1 Chloroflexota bacterium
TTTTGTAGTATCAGGGCTAACGCCCAGGATGATGACATCCGCGCGGATGAATGCACTGTAGTCGTCGCGAAAGTTGCAGGCTTCGGTGGTGCAGCCAGGCGTGTCGTCTTTGGGGTAAAAGTAAAGCACCACAGTGTGGCCGCGATAGTCCGACAAGCGGCGGACTTTCCCGGTCTCGTCGGGCAGGCTGAATTCGGGTGCAGAAACACCTGAAGTAATCGGCATAGGAACCTCCAAAATTATCAGACCGTTATTATCTGAATTATAAAACAATCCGGGACAGCAGGCCAGTCTGCCGTCCCGTTATTAATGGAGTTCTTATCAAGGATTAAATCGCTAGCAATTTCTAGAGAACACCTGCCATCTTCAGGGCCGACTCGAGCAGGTCGGGCATGGCTGGCTTGATCACCACCGCCGCGGCACCGCCGCTCAGCGCCCTGCGGCTGGTCTCCGGCTGGTCGTCGGAGGTGACGATGATGACCGGCACACCCATCAAGCGCGGTTCCCGCTTGAGATAGCCAAGCACCTCGAATCCGTCCACGCCGGGCATGTTGATGTCCAAAAAAATAACCTTGGGCGTTTCGGCTTCGAGGATGGACATGGCAGTAGCCGGGCTGAGAGCAGCCCGGGCTTGAAGGTCCCATAACTTCAACATCATGACCATCGCATCGGCAGTTTGCCGGTTGTCGTCAATCACCAGTGCATAAGACATATCACACCTCCGCCATCAATTTACCCATCTCGCTGACATTATAACCGGGCATCGCCGTGACCGCCTGTCGAAATTCCGGGTCGCGCATGACCTCGAAGAGCGGCGCAAGCAACACGCCTTCAGCGAATGTCGAAGGAATAACCAATTGGTACGTCTCCTGGAACAAGGGGACAAAGTCCAGATCGAGCGCCTGCGCCGCGGCCGGGATGCCCAGACCGCAATCGGCGCGCCCAGATGCGACAGCCGCGGCAACACCCAAGTGGGTGTACTCCTCCTGATTGTATCCTTGAATAGACCCGGCGGCTATCCCCATTTTTGTTAGTTCGTAGTCCAACAACACGCGCGTCCCGGCGCCGCGTTGCCGGTTCACAAAGCGGACCCTTCGACTGGGCTCAGGGCCAGCCTCGGGCCTGCCTAGGTCTCCCAAGCCTTTCACACCCTTCGGATTTCCCCGCCTCACCATCAGTCCCTGCTCGCGTCCCACGAACCCGTACACTTTTACCGGCACGCCTCCCAAGTATTGACGAATATAGGACAAGTTATACTCGCCCGTTTCCGGGTCCAGCAGGTGCGACCCGGCCATGTGAGCCTCGCCGCGTTTCAGAGCCACCAGTCCTGCCTGCGAGCCGACGTTGACCGAAGCCAGCCGCCGGTCGCGTCGGGACAGGAACTGCGCCAGCAGGTCGAGGGTCATATCGTGCGAGCCGATGCAGAAGATGGTGCGCTCCAGTTCAGCCTTCGTCCGGTAAAGATGGATGTCCACCACCTCCCCTGCTTCTGCTCCCTGGACGCCGCGCGGCAAAATGATGATCCCGTCTGCCCGGACGAGCGAGGAGATGACACCCGCCCCGCGCGAGAGCGGCGCGGCGAGGAGTTTATCGCCCACTTTGCCCACTGCCACGCGGACATAGTCATCGTCTCCGCTGGGGGAGGTAATCTTGCGGGTGAGTTGCGCTTGTTCGACGGGGTGCTCCAGCGGACGGCAGCCTGTCCACATGGCAAGGAGCGGCTCGACAAAGATCTCCCCTGTCAGCGCGGCAGAGACTGGATAGCCGGGGACACCGATGATGGGAACTGTGTCATTGCGAGGAGGGCGGGTTTTGCCCGACGAAGCAATCTCCGATTCGCGAGGGGATTGCTTCGTCGCCGCTACGCGGCTTCTCGCAATGACACCCAAAATCACCGGATGCCCCGGCCGCACTGCGACTCCATGTACCAGCAGCGTGCCCAATTTTTCTACCACTTTGGCTGAGAAATCTTCCGCCCCGGCTGAGGACCCGGCATTGAGCAGGATCAAGTCGTGGTCCTGTGCGGCCTGTTCCACACGCGTACAAATGGCATCGAAATCGTCCGGCGTGATAGAGAAGCGCGTTGCTTCGCCGCCCCAGGCCTTGACCTGTGCAGCCAGGACGAGTGAGTTGTATTCCAGGATGTCGCCCGCTTTCAAATCTGATCCGATGGCGACAAGTTCGCTGCCGGTCGGCAGGATGGCGACGCGCGGGCGGCGCGCTACCATCAGGGTCTGGTGACCGGCCGCCGCGGCCGCGCCCAGGTCCACAGGGCGCAGCACCTGCCCGGCCGGGAGCACCAGCTGCGAGGCCACGATGTCCTCCCCCAGCGGGTGGACGTGGCTCCAGGGCGTCACCGCGGCCCGAATGCGGATGGACGCGGGGCGGCGAATGGCTGAGGTTGTTTCGCCGTGCTCGTCGAGCGATTCGACATTCTCGATGGGGATGACCGCGTCGAAGCCCTCGGGCAGGGCGTCGCCAGTGTCGAGATAGCAGGATTGGGGTCCGATCTGGAGCGTGACCGGGCTGGAAGGCTGCGCGCCGGCTGTGTCCGCCGCCCGGACGGCAAATCCGTCCATGGCCGAGGCGTGATAGTGCGGCGAGGAGATTTTCGCCCAAACCGGTTCAGCCAGCACGCGTCCGACCGCGTTCTCGTCGAGAGGGATGGCCTCCGGGCCGAGCACACGCCACAGGTCCGCTTCGCGCAGGGCGCCTTCGAGACGGGCTTTGGCTTCGGGGAGAGGGATGTCGTGAAGGTAAACAGACATGCGTCAATTATAATATGCCCCTATGCTTGGCAACCTCCCCTCCCCTTTGCTGGCCGTGCTGGTCACGGCCGTCGCGTTTCTATACTCCAGCATCGGCTTCGGCGGCGCGACCGGATACCTGGCCGCCATGAGCCAGTTCGGCATCGAACCCAATATCATGGCCAGCACAGCCCTGGTGCTGAACATCATCGTAGCAGGCACCTCGTTCGTCAACTACACCCGCGCCGGTCATTTGCGCAAACGCCTGCTCTGGCCGTTCCTGATCACCTCCATCCCGGCGGCTTTCATCGGCGGGTATTTCAAAATCCATGAAGATATTTATTTTCTTCTTTTATATGCTGTATTGACCCACGTGATGTTCACGATGCTGTTTGCCCGTGATGGGAAATACGACCAGACCTCAGACCTGCGCGACTTCCCCCTCTGGCTGGCACAGTTGACTGGCGCCGTGATCGGACTGCTCTCCGGCATGGTTGGCATCGGAGGCGGCATCTTTCTTTCCCCGCTCATCATCGTGGCGCGCTGGGGGACCTCGAAACAGGCCGCCGCCACCGCGGCCGCTTTTATCGTCCTGAACTCGGTCAGCGGGCTGATCGGACGCCTGCTCGGCGGGAACCTGGAACTGGGAGCATTCGGCCTATCCCTGCTGCCCCTGGGCATCCTCGGCGCCCTGACCGGCTCCTACTTCGGGGCGCGGCGCTTCTCGGGCCTGTGGGTGCGCAGGCTCTTGGGAGTGGTGCTGCTGGTGGCAATCGTCAATTTTATGGTAGGGTATTGGGGGAAGTAGATCTAGGTCATATGACAACAAGATGATTGACTAGCCGAAAGCGGTTTATCTCATCAGAGAAGCACCGCAATTCGGGCAATGATTCCAATCAACCTGTATGGCACGCCCGCAAGAGGGACAGGCCTGCCCGAGTGCATCTTTATTAGGCCTGCCGCCCATAAGCCGCACCAACCATGCCACGCCTAACACAGCCAGCACAATAAAACCAAGGGGAATTAGCCACATAAAGGTCATGCCGACCCAACTAAACGGGCTGAAGCCCCATCCACCCATCATCC
>JBFMCM010000340.1:0-3807 GCA_040754355.1 Chloroflexota bacterium
ATTACGACGGAACGTGAAATTAAACGGGATGGAGGGACGGGTGACAGTTGTCCCCAAAGCGGTGACGCAGGCTCCCGGTCCCGTGCGCTTTCTGGTGCACGCTTCGGGCGGGATGGGCAAGGCGGCCGGGTCCGCCGGGCGGGATGACGCGTACCAGTCTGAAGTCACTGTTGAGGGGATTTCGCTGGACGAATTCTGTTTCGGGAAGGGCAACCCGCTGCCGCAAGTTGTCAAGATGGACATCGAGGGCGGCGAGGTGCTGGCTCTGCCGGGGATGCGCCGCCTGTTGGCAGAAGTCCGTCCGCTGATGCTGATGGAACTGCACGGACCCGAGTCCAGCCGCCTCGCCTGGGAAACGCTGACCGCCGCCGGGTACGAGATCTGCTGGATGCGGAATGGCTTCCCGCTCGTCCCGTCGCTGGAGGCCATGGGCTGGAAGGCGTACATCATCGCGAAGCCGAAAAGCTGAACGGGATTTTTTGTTTCTTGTTTTTTGTGTTTGATTTATGAAATCTCGCCCCGATACTGCTCCTCTGCTCTGGCTCGGACTGGTCCTGGCGATTGCCCTGGCCATCGCCTTCCTGCTGCCAGTCACGCCCAACGACTACTGGTGGTACCTGCGCCTCGGGCGTGACACGCTGGCAGCCGGGGCTATCCCGCAGGTGGACACGTTCACCTTCACCCAGACTGGGACGCCAGTGGCCTATCATTCTTGGGGCGCGGCAGTGCTCTTCTGGCTGGTCTATGACCTTGGCGGCCTGCCGTTGACCGTATTCTTGCGCGGCCTGCTGGTGGCCGCAGCCTACGCCCTGATCTGGCTGACCGCCCGCCGGCTGGGCGCGGGGCGCCTGGGTGCGGCAGCCGTGCTCCTGCTGGCGGTGCTGGCCTCCAGTAATAACTGGTCAATGCGACCGCAATTGCTTGCTTACCCGCTCTTTGCGCTGGCCCTGTTCATCCTTTACAAGTGGCAGACTGGAGAAAAACATCTCAACACAAAGGACACCAAGAAGCACGAAGGAAAAACACGAAGTATGCCCCTTGTTCCTTCTTCGCGGAACTTTGTGCCCTTCGTGGTAAAGTTTTTTCCACCGAAACAAGGCATCGTCTTCTGGCTGCCGCTCATCAGCCTGGTGTGGGTCAACCTGCACGGGTCGTTTGTGATGCTCATCCTGCTCGTCGCGGCGGCGCTTGTCTTTGGGCGGGGAGACCGGCGTCCGCTGGCGCTGGCGGCTGCGGGGGTCCTGCTTGCCACGCTGGTCAACCCGCGCGGCTTCGGAGCGTGGACCTACGTTGTCACCTCCCTCACCGTCCCCTCCAGCCAAATCTTCTCCGCCGAATGGCGGCCGCCGGTCAACGACCACTGGCAGATGAACCTGTTCTTTTTCTGGCTGCTGGCCTTCCCCCTCCTGGCGGCTTTCTCGTCGCGTAAACTCAGCCGCCTCGAATGGACCTGGTTCCTGGGCTTCGGCTTCCTGGCGCTGTGGGGCGAACGCTACGTCATCTGGTTCGTTTTCATCCTGACCGTGCTGACCGCCTCCCTGCTGGCGGACTGGGAGCGGAAATATCTTGGCGACCCAAAGCCCGGCTCGCCGTTCCTCAACCGGACCCTGAGCCTGCTCTTCCTCCTGCTGACTCTGCCCCTGCTCCCCGGTCTCCGGGATGCCTGGTGGCCGGATGCCCCTGAGGCCACCGAGGAAACCCCCGTCGCCGCGGCCGAGTGGCTGGCAGCCCGCCCCGATCTACCCGGTCCGCTGTGGAGCGAGATCGGCTTCTCCAGTTACCTCGAGTTTGCCCTGCCTGAACGCCCCACCTGGATAGACACGCGTTTCGAGGTCTTCCCGGTGGAGCAGTGGCAGGCCTATAAAGACATCACCGAGGCTAACTACAACTGGCAGACTTTACTCGACGAGACCGGCGCCAACCTGCTGATGGTCTCGACACTGTCCCAGCCAGACCTCCTTTCCGCGTTGGACGAATCCTCGGCCTGGTGCGAACTCTACCGCGGCGAGGTGGCGGTGATCTACCAGCGCTGCGGAGGCGCAGAATGAACCGTTACCCTGGCAGGCTGGCCGTCCAGCAGCGCGTCCTGACGCCTTATCGTGGGGCTTTCTTCGACACTTTGGCTCAATCTTGCGACGGTGGGCTGTCTGTCTGCGCCGGTCTGCCGCGCCCGGAAGAATCTATTGCCACGACAGACAAGATGCAGGTTGCGCGTTACACGTTGGCGCGGAACATTCATATCTTGCGCGGTCCGCTTTACCTCTGCTACCAGCGCGGCCTTCAAGCCTGGCTCGCCGGCTGGAATCCCGACGCGTTGATCGTGGAAGCCAACCCGCGCTACCTTTCCACCTCCGCCGCGGTCCGCTGGATGAAGCGGCGCGGACGCCCGGTGATCGGATGGGGGCTGGGTGTTCCCGCGGCCCCCCTCACTCCCCCCCTGTCCAAGACGGGGGAGGCCGGGAGGGGGTGGAGGGGGGCATTTCTCCGTCAGTTCGATGCCCTGATCACCTATTCCCATCGCGGCGCGGGTGAGTACGCTGCCCTCGGTTTCCCGGCAGAAAAAATCTTCGTCGCTCCCAACGCGGCCACCCCGCCTCCGGTACATCCCATGCCCATTCGACCGGAAAAATTCCGCGAACACCCGAACATACTATTCGTGGGACGACTGCAAGCCCGCAAACGGATTGATATATTATTGCAGGCCTGCGCGGCACTGCCCGAGGCTATTCAGCCGAAACTGATCATCGTCGGGGATGGGCCGGAGCGCCCCGCCCTGGAGGCACTGGCAAAGGGGATTTACCCGTCCACGGAGTTCGTCGGCGCGAAACATGGCTCAGACCTGACTCCATATTTCCTCGCTGCAGACCTGTTCGTCCTGCCGGGCACAGGCGGGCTGGCGGTGCAGGAGGCCATGACGTGGGGGCTGCCCATCGTCATGGGTCAGGGCGACGGGACGAACGACGATTTGGTGCGGCCCGAAAACGGCTGGCAGTTATCCGGCGACGCCCTGAGCCGCCGGATTGAGCCTGTCGAAATCCTGACGAAGGGTCCGAAAACGCTCGCGGATGCGCTGCGGGAGGCGTTGTCAGATGTGTCACGTCTGCGCCGGATGGGGGCTGCGTCTTATCGCATCGTATCGGAGGAGATTAATTTAGAGAAGATGGTCGAGGTGTTCGTACAGGCATTGGGCAGTTTCAAGGCAGGGGTTTAGGAATATAATTGCCTCGTTGTCATAATCTTCTTGGCGGAGGAGATCCCATGAAAATCAAGATTTTACAGGAGAACGCACCTTTGTATCCCCAGCCTGACCCCAATTCAGGCCCCGTCCGACCCTTGAACCGCGGCGATGTGGGTGAACTCGGCAGCGTCAAGAAAGCTGCCGGCAAGCAGTGGGCGGAATTGACCCTGCTGGATGGAACCAAAGGCTTCATTTCCGGCGAGACGCGCATCTTCTCGCTTCTCCAAGCCGCGCTGAACCGCAAGACGCCGCTCTATGCAATGGCCGATAAAAGCATGATAAAGATGGAATTGCCGAAGCGGACACTGGTGAACTTCCTGGACCTGGTCGAGCAAGGCGGCCAGCAATGGATTTACGTCCAGGATGCTTCCGGCAATCAAGGTTACATCGAAGGCACTACCAGCATCACCCGTAAGGTCCCGGTCACCAAAAAGACCGGTATCAATAACATGTTGATCGGTGGAGGCTTCTTCCTCGCCGGTCTGATTGTTACCATTGCCACCTATTCGGCGGCTTCGTCGGGCGGAACGTACTATCTTTGCTGGGGCGCGATCATCTTTGGCGCGATT
>JBFMCM010000341.1:0-11701 GCA_040754355.1 Chloroflexota bacterium
CGGGCTGGCAGTCCAGGGGTCCGGCACGCTGACAGGGCAGGACTGGCTGATCATCGCCTGGCTGGCTGTCGTCAACACCGCCATCGCGTTTACCCTCTGGAACCGGTCCTTGCAGGTGCTGACCGCGGTCGAATCATCCATCCTCAATAGCCTGATGATGCCGCAGATCGCCATCCTGGCTTTCGTCTTCTTAGGCGAAGGGCTGACAGCCAAGGATATCGTCGGGCTGGCGTTGGTGGGAATTGGGACAATTGTCGTGCAACTCAAACCAGGCAAGAACATGTAAAATAGAAATATGGTTCCTCCCACCTTTCCCACAGGCTTTACTTTCTCCCAGTCATCCCTGCAGGATTACAGTGACTGTCCGCGCCGTTTCGAACTGCGCTATCTCCAGCAGTTGCAATGGCCGGCGGTCGAAAGCGAACCTGCACTGGAAAACGAACACCGCCAGCAGGAGGGCCAACTGTTCCACCGCCTGGCGCAGCAGCACCTGCTTGGTATCCCTGCTGAAAAATTAACTCCTCTTGCCTCCACCCCGAATTTACGCCGCTGGTGGGAAAATTATCTCAAAATAGAAGTAGACTTCACTGGCTATACGAAATATACCGAGATCACGCTTTCCGCGCCTATTTTTACTTTCCGCCTGCTCGCCAAGTACGATCTCGTCGCAGTCCAGGAAGAAAAGGCCACGATTGTTGACTGGAAAACCTATGCCAAGCGACCGCGCAACGAATGGATGGCCTCCCGCCTGCAGACGCGCGTCTACCGCACCCTGCTCGTCCGGGCTGGCGCGCACCTCAACAGCGGCAAGCCCCTTGAGCCGGAGCAGGTCGAAATGGTTTATTGGTACGCCGATCACCCGTCCGAACCCACCCGCTTCCACTACGACTCGGCTCAGTATCAACGCGACTGGTCAGGACTGGAGAAATTGGTCCAAGAGATAACCGCTGCCGCCGAGTTCCCGAAAACCGACGACGAACACAAGTGTGCCTTCTGCACCTATCGTTCCTACTGTGAACGCGGCTCCCTTGCAGGCGAAGGTGAAGATGTAGAAGCCGAACTTACCGAGCCGGACATCAACCTGGAGCAAATCCAGGAGATCGCGTTCTAGACACCATCAACTCGCCCTCTTCGCGTGCCTAGCGGTATACCATGCATTGGATAGACACTCCCTCCCCCTCGGCACCCCTCCTTCCGGGACTGCACCCGCTTGTCGCGCAGACCCTTGCCCGGCGCGGCATAACCAGCCCGGAGGCGGCCCGCGCCTTCCTCGACCCGGCTCACTATGACCCGACACCTGCTACCGCGCTACCGGGCATGGAGATGGCTGTGGCGCGCCTCCTCTCCGCCATCCGCGCCCGGGAGCATATCTGCGTCTGGGGCGATTTCGACGTGGACGGGCAGACCGCTACAGCCCTGCTCGTCCAAACCTTGCGCGCCCTCGGCGCAGACGTGACCTACCACATCCCCGTCCGTTCGCGCGAGAGCCACGGCGTCAACGTTCCGTACTTGAAAGAAGCCATTGACCTGGGCGCACAACTCGTCCTGACCTGCGACACTGGCATCACAGCGCATGAGGCCTGCAATTACGCCCGCAGCCGCAGCGTAGATATGGTCATCACCGACCATCACGACCTGCCGCCGCGATTGCCTATCGCGCGGGCAATTGTCAATCCGAAGATGCTCCCGGTCGAGCACCCGCTGGCGTCGCTGGCAGGCGTTGGTGTGGCATATAAACTGGCGGAAGAAGTGATAAAACAGTCGGCCAGCCACATCCAGCCTTCGGAACTGTTCGATCTGGTTGCTCTCGGACTGGTGGCCGACCTTGCCTTGCTGCAAGGCGAGACGCGTTACCTCGTTCAAAAGGGCCTGATGGCATTGCACAGCACACCACGCGCGGGTCTGCATGCGCTCTTCGAGTTGGCAGATTTAGAACCCGAAACGCTCAACGAATCCCATATTGGCTTTGCCATCGCGCCGCGGCTCAATGCGCTTGGCCGCCTCGGAGACGCCAATCCAATCATTGACTTCCTATTGACAACCGATCCAGTTCGGGCGCGTCTACTGGCAGCCCAACTCGAAAACTATAACGCCCAGCGGCAGCTGCTCACCGACCAGGTGACCCAGGCGGCCGAGTCGCTCCTGCGTGCCAATCCATCCTTGATAGCCGCGCCGATCCTCATCGTTGGCCACCCGACCTGGCCGGGAGGCATCGTCGGCATCGCCGCGGCGCGGCTGGTGGAAAGGTACGGTAAGCCAGCCATTGTCTTCTCCACCCCGCCGGACGAACCGGCGCGCGGCTCAGCCCGCTCGGTGGAGGGATTGAACATCACCGAAGCCATTGCCGCCCAGAACGACCTCCTGCTCAATTTTGGCGGACATCCCATGGCAGCCGGGCTGTCACTGGCACCCGAAAATCTACCCGTTTTTTACAAGCGCATGGTCAGGACTGTCGAGGAGTGGTTGGAGGAAACACAAATAGAACCCACACTGGAGATTGACGCCTGGCTTTCGCTCCCCGACTTGACCCTCGACCTGGCCGCGGCCATCGAGCAGATATCCCCATTCGGCCCCGGCAATCCCAAACTCATCCTTGCCAGCCGCAACCTGACACTGGGAAATGCAACACCACTGGGTCGCAATAAGGAACACTTGAAATTGACCGTGGCGGATGAAGCAGGGAACAAACAACAGGTCCTGTGGTGGGACGGCGGGAGAGAGGAACCACCGAGCGGGAAATTCGACCTGGCATATACCCTGCGCGCTTCGGATTGGCGCGGCAGCCGCCAGGTTCAACTGGAATTCGCGGGGTTCCGAATCATCGAAGCAGAGGTTGCCAAAGTAACCAGCAGGAAAGTGGAAGTCGTTGATTATCGCACCGCGAAAGACCTGAAGCGCGTGCTGTCTGCCGCGCAAGGGCAGCCCTCCACCCTCATCTGGGCCGAGGGGGATGAGAAGGGACGCGTGAACGGCAAAGACCGCAAGGAATTTACGCCTGCGGACAGATTGGTGATCTGGACCATCCCGCCCTCGCCCGAAGAATTTCGTGCGGTCCTGGAGATTATCCAGCCCAAGACCGTCTGGCTGACGGCTGCCCACCCGCCGCAAGAAACCACCGATAACTTCATCGCCCGCCTGACCGGCCTGTTGAAATATGCCATTGCTCATCGAAACGGCCAGGTGACTTACCTGCAACTGGCAACGGCAACGGCGCAGCGCCTAATCACAGTACGCAAGGGGCTGGCCTGGCTGGTGGCACACGGGACAATCGAAATTAAACAGGAAAGCAATGGCGAATTAACAGTGGCTGCCAGCACATCCATCAAGGACCCGGCCGGGGCAGCGCAATTATGGACAGAAATCCAGGCACTGCTTGCTGAGACCGCAGCATACCGGGCACACTTTAAAAGCGCTGATAAAGATACGTTACTCCCCTGAAAACTGGTTACAATTGACTCATGCCTTACGAAGAGGTCCAGCACACTGCTGACTGGTCGCTGCGCGTTTGGGCAGCGAACATGAATGAACTGTTTGCTGAAGCCGCGCGGGGGATGAACGCTCTTACCGGGGCGCGGCCTGTCTTGGATGTGGCCGAAGGGCAGGTTCCGGGTCCGGTCACGCACCGGGCGTTCGAAGCCGCTGCCCCAGACCCGGAGAGTCTACTCGTCTCCTTCCTCTCAGAATTGGTGTTTGCCGCTGAACACGAACATCTGGTCTTCGAGAACTTCGAGGTCGAAGTTGATGGCCAAACGTTGAAAGTAGAGATGGACGGCGCGCTGCTGGCCTCGGTCAACAAAACCATCAAAGCGGTGACGTACCACAACCTGCATATCCAGCGAACAGAGCGAGGATACGAAGTGGAGATTGTGTTCGATGTTTGAGGAGGGGCAACGCATGCGCCGCCCCTGCTTCCCGGAGGAAAAATGATCGGCATTCAGGATTTGAAAAAAATCTCCGACCACGAATGGGAAATCCCGCAATCCTTTCGGCCGGACATGCGCGTGCCGGTGAGACTCTTTGCGACGCGCGAATTATTGGAACAAATCGTTGGCGACAAATCACTCGAACAAGCAGTCAACGCCGCCACGCTGCCCGGACTTGTTGGACACGTAGTCGTCATGCCCGATATGCACCAGGGTTACGGCTTCCCCATCGGGGCGGTCGCTGCTACGGAATTCCCGCAGGGCGTGGTCTCGCCGGGCGGAATCGGTTACGACATCAATTGCGGGGTGCGCCTGCTGGCTTCGTCCATCGAGGCAGAGGCCGCTGCCGCACACATGAATACCCTCGCCACCCTGCTGAACCAGTACTGTCCGTCGGGTGTCGGCAAGGAGGGCGTGTTGCATGTCAATGTTCCTGAATTGGAACGGGTGATGCGCGAGGGGTCGCGCTGGGCGCTCAAGAACGGTTACGCCAGTGAAACCGACCTGGCGCATACCGAGGAGGGCGGCTGCATAGAAAACGCCAATCCTGCCAAGGTCAGCGATCGCGCCAAGCAGCGCGGACGCGAGCAGATCGGCTCGGTAGGCGCGGGGAATCATTTTATCGAGGTGGAAGTGGTCGAGGTGGTTTTCGACCCGGAAACTGCCCTCGCCTATGGCCTGCGCGAAGGCTGTCTCGTTGTACAGATCCATTGCGGCTCGCGCGGACTCGGCCACCAGGTCTGCACCGATTATGTGCAGGAGTTCCAGGGTGCAGTGCGCCGCTACGGCATCGAACTGCCCGACCGGGAACTGGTCTGCGCGCCGATGGACAGCCCGGAAGGGCAAGCCTATCTTGGCGCGATGCGCGCCGCGGCCAATTTCGCTTTCGCCAACCGGCAGATCCTGGCGCATTCCATCCGGCGCGCCTTTGAGGAGACCTTTGCCCGCGTAGGGGCACGATATATCGTGCCCCTCCATCAGGTGTACGATATATGCCACAATATTGGCAAAATCGAAACACACGAGGTGCATGGGAACCGCCTCAAGGTGTGCGTCCACCGCAAGGGGGCGACGCGCGCCTTCGGCCCCGGAAATCCAGGCCTGCCGCCTGAATATCAACACACCGGGCAACCGGTCCTCGTGCCCGGTTCGATGGGCACTGCCTCCTGGGTGCTGGCCGGGACGGAGGAATCCATGCTGCGTTCCTTCGGCTCCTCCTGTCACGGTGCCGGGCGGACGATGAGCCGCGCCAAAGCCAAGCACGAGGTGCGCGGCGAAGACCTGCGGCGCGAGATGGAAGGGCGCGGCATACGAGTGCGCGCCGGTTCGATGTCCGGTTTGGCGGAGGAAGCGCCGCAAGCCTACAAGGATGTGGACGCAGTGGTGGAGACCGTCTGCGCGGCGGGCATCGCCCGCAAGGTGGCGCGCCTGCGTCCGCTGGCGGTGGTAAAGGGGTGAAATTGGAACTTTCAGGAAAGGAAAGACGTCTGGAACGCAAAACAGTCTGGAGGTCCGATATGAAACAGCCTCTCTTTGTCTCCTTGATTATCTTCCTGCTGGCAGCCTGCACGTTCAATTCCCCGGATGTGCCTGTCACCCACGAGCCCGGGGACCCCAACCCGCCGGTCGAAAATCCCTACGCGCCGCGTCCCGGCGATGACGCCTTGATGCGCGGCGAAGTCTATCTTGACTTGGCCGAGATACTCGTCATGGAAAGTTATCCGGTCCAGATTTCACTGCACCTTGCCGGCAATTTGCCCAACCCATGCCACGAACTGCGTCTGGTGGTCGGAGAGCCAAACAGCGAAAATCAAATCGAAATCGAAGCCTATTCGCTGGCCGACCCGATGACCATCTGTGTTGCCATGCTGGAACCGTTCGACATCAACCTCAATCTCGGCAGTTTCCCCTCCGGGCATTATATAGTGCTGGTAAATGGCGAGCAAATCGGCACGTTTGATTCGTAACCGTCCGATTTTCATTTCCCCAACTAAACAGGAACCCGGCGTCTCACAAGTGCCGGGTTTCCTTATTTTATTCGGTCTATTCGTGTAATTCGATGCAGATTTTTCTCAATACGCAATGAAGATTATTTCTCCAGAATCTGCGAAAGGAAGAGTTTCGTCCGGTCAGACTGTGGGCGTTTGAAAATATCCTCCGGGGTGCCGGTCTCCACGATTAGGCCCTCGTCGAAGAAATACATCCGGTCGGCCACGGCTTTGGCGAATCCCATTTCATGGGTCACCACCAGCATGGTCATTCCAGATTTCGCCAGTTCGGTCATCACATCCAAGACTTCTTTGATCATCTCCGGGTCGAGGGCGGAGGTGGGTTCGTCGAAGAGCATGATCTTCGGCTCCATCGCCAAGGCGCGCGCAATCGCCACACGCTGCTGCTGCCCGCCGGAGAGGTTTCCGGGAAATTTATCCGCCTGCTCGGGAATTCCAACGCGGGCTAGCAATTCTCTCGCCTTGGCTTCGGCTTTTTCCTTCGACCACTTGCGCACCTGGATAGGCGCCAGGGTGATATTCTGCATCACCGACAAATGCGGGAATAAATTGAACGACTGGAACACCATGCCCGTTTCAGTGCGAACCCTTTCGATGTTGCGCATGTCATTGGTCAGTTCGATGCCGTCCACGATGATCTGACCTTTTTGATGGTCTTCCAAACGGTTGATGCAGCGGATGAAGGTGGACTTGCCCGAACCGGATGGCCCGAAAATCACGATCACTTCCCCCTTTTGCACTTCCATGTCAACCCCCCTCAGGGCGTGAAAATGGCCGTACCATTTCTCGACGCCGCGGGCGATGATCATCGGTTCCTGCTTCGGCTTTTTTTTCATCATGGACTCCGGGACGAAGGTATGTATTTATTATAGGCGAAATCCCGCAATCTGCAACTGCAAATCGTCAGGAATTATTCACGTCCTGAACGCTGATGATCGCGAAGCGGGCGCGGGTCAACTCGGCCAATGACTTGACCGGCAGCCGGATATTCAAGCCGCGCTGCCCGCCGCTCACATGGACTTCGGTCCTGCCTTCCGCCTCGGAGGCGATCATCACCTGGAAGCCTTTGTTCAGCAGCGCCAGCGGCGAGATGCCCCCGGCCTGCAGACCGGTCAACTGCTCGGCTTCGCGCTCCGTCGGCAGGTTGACCTTTTTCTCGCCCAGGGCCGCGGCCAGCAATTTCAAGTCCACGCGGTGCGGGCCGGGGATGACCGCCAGGACGGGCTTGCCGCGCTCGCGTCTCACCACGATGGTCTTATAGACCAGCATCGGATCCACGCCGAGCAGCCGGGCGGTTTCGTCCGCTCCAAGTTGTTCGGCAGGCAGGTCGAAAGTCCGGTAGGGAACCTTCCTCGAGTCGAGCAAACGGGTGACATTGTTCGCAGTCACATGCCGAATTATACAAGAAGCGATAAAATATGGATACAATCACCTCCGCCTGATTTTCCTTCGAGCAATGAAGACGACCACTCCGCTCAGCCTGGACGAACTTCTCGCCGTCCTCCCCGATTACTACTCCTCCCCCGACCGGGAACTGGTGCAACGCGCCTACCGTCTGGCCGAAAAGGTCCATGCCGGGCAAAAACGCGCCTCCGGTGAACCTTACATCAACCATTGCCTGGCAGTGGCCGCCTTATTGGCTGAGTACTCCATGCCCGCGGACGTTATTGCCGCCGGTCTGCTTCATGACACGGTGGAGGATACCTCCCTGACGATAGATTCCATCCACCAGGATTTCGGCAAAAGTGTTGCTGAACTGGTGCAAGGTGTGACCAAGTTGACCCAGTTGCCGCGCGTCTCACGCGGGGAACATTCGGAGGAATTGCGAAACACTGCGACTGAAGACAAGACAGCCATCCAAGAAGAAGAGGATTTGCGCGACCGCAAACGGGAACTTGCCATCGAAACCTTGAGGAAGACCTTCCTGGCAATGGACAGCGACGTGCGCGTGGTGCTCATCAAACTGGCCGACCGACTGCACAACATGCGCACGCTGAGTTTCTTCCCGCCGGCCAAACGCCGCCGCATTGCCCAGGAGACACTTGACATCTTCGCGCCGCTCGCCAACCGGCTGGGCATCTGGCAGATAAAATGGGAATTGGAAGACCTGGCGTTCCGCCATACAAACCCGGATAAATACAAGGAGATCGCCGAGCAATTAGCCGGACGGCGCGAGGCACGCGAGGCTGAAATCAAAGCCATCATCGAAAACCTCTCCCGCCTGCTCTCACAGGCGGGCATCAAGGTTGATACAACCGGGCGGCCCAAGCACATCTACTCCATCTACAGGAAAATGGTCGAGAAGGGCAAGCCTTTCGACCTGGTGCGCGACGTGCGCGCCGTGCGGCTGCTCGTCCCCGACGTGGCAGCCTGCTACGCTGCCCTGGGCGTCATCCACACCCACTGGCGGCCCATCCCGGGCGAATTCGATGACTACATCGCCGCCCCCAAAGACAACTTCTATCAGTCCCTGCACACCGCTGTCATTTGCGACGACGGCAAACCGCTGGAAGTGCAGATCCGCACCCAGGCCATGCACGAAAATGCTGAACTGGGCATCGCGGCTCACTGGCGCTACAAAGAAGGCGGCCCGCACGACAAATATGACGAGCGCGTCAACTGGCTGCGGCGTATCATGGAATGGCGCAGCGACGTGCAGGATGCCCAGGAATTCGTGGATAATATGAAGACCGACGTGTTCCAGGACCGCGTCTACGTCTTCACCCCGCGCGGCGATGTGATAGACCTGCCAGCCGGTTCCACGCCGATAGACTTTGCATATCATGTCCACACCAACATCGGCAACCGCTGCCGCGGCGCCAAGGTCAACAACAAACTCGTCCCGCTCGACTACACCCTCAAGACCGGCGAACAGGTGGAAATCCTGACGGCTAAACAAGGCGGTCCCAGCCGCGATTGGCTCAATCCCAGCCTGGGATTGGTGCGCACCGCCAGCGCGCGCGGCAAGATACGGAATTGGTTCAAACGCCAGGACCGCGAACAAAACCTGGCCCAGGGACGCGCCATGCTCGAACGGGAACTCGAACGCCTGGGCATGTCCACACTGGAGGATGGCGCACTCGAAAGGCTGGCGCAGAATTACAGCCGGTCGGTGGATGATTTCTACGTGGCCCTCGGCTGCGGCGATGTGACCATTGGGCGGGTGCTCAATAAGATCCTGGAAGCCAAGGAACCCGACGACAGCCTGGTAGCCGTCCCGCCGACCAGTGAACCGACCGTCTCCGACGCCGTGACTGTCCTGGGGCTAAAAGGCTTGCTGACTGCCACGGCGCGCTGCTGTAACCCAACTCCCGGCGATCAAATCGTCGGCTACATTACCCGCGGTCACGGGGCCACCATCCATCGCCAGGACTGCCCCAACATCCTGCGCATCCGCGACCGCGAACGGCTGGTGAAAGTTTCCTGGGGGCAGAACGTGCGCACCTACCCGGTCCCGATCCGCATTTCGGCTTACGACCGGCAGGGGCTGATGAGCGACATCACTGCCCTGCTCAACAGCGAATCGGTCAACATGATTGACGTGCAGGTGCGCGTCACGAAAAATCACGCCGACCTGCGCCTGGTCATCGAAGTCAAGGATATTGCCCAATTGAGCCGCATCCTGGCGCGGCTGGAAAATCTGCCGAACGTCCTGGAGGCGGTGCGCGTCAAAGGGGGATGATGGTATAATGTCGCCGCCTCGCAGGAGGCGGTTATGATATCCGTCCACGAAGCCCAGCAGCGCATCCTGGCTCATTTCCAACCGGTCGAGATTGAAGTGTGTCCACTTGACTTGGCCTGCGGACGCGTGCTGGCTGCTGGAATCTCCGCGACACGCGACCTGCCCCCCTTCGACAATTCATCCGTAGACGGCTTCGCCGTCCGAAGCGCGGACCTGGCGCCTGCCTCCGTCTCCTCCTGGAGCCTGCGCGTGGTTGCCGACATCCGCGCCGGGGTGTACTCTGACACCCCTCTCCAGCCCGGCGAATGCGCCCGCATCATGACCGGCGCGCCGCTCCCTCCCAATTCAGACGCGGTAGTGATGGTGGAGGATACCGATTTCACCGACCGCAATCCCGGAACGCCCGCGCCAGCGAAGGTGTCCATTCACAGGCCAGTAAAACCCGGCGAAAACCTCCGCCGGCGCGGGGATGACCTGCGCCAGGGCGAACGGGTCCTCGAGGCCGGCACGCGCCTGCGGGCTCAGGAGATCGGCCTGCTGGCTATGCTCGGGCTGGCGCAGGTGACGGTTTACCGCAAGCCGCGCCTGGCCCTGCTCTCTTCGGGAGATGAACTCCTGCCCCTGGATGCCCCCCTCGCTCCCGGCAAGATCCACGACGCCAACACCCACACGCTTTCCGCCTTGGCGCGCGGCAGCGGCGTGGAGGTCATCAGCCTGGGTGTGGCCGCAGACACGGAAGCAGACATCCGGTCCCGGCTGGGGCGGGCAGTGGACGAGAGGGCCGATGTCATCGTTGCCTCGGCCGGGGTCAGCGTGGGAGCGTTCGATTACGTCAAATCCGTGCTGGAATCAGACGGCGAATTGGACTTCTGGCGGGTGAACATGCGGCCGGGTAAACCGCTGGCCTTTGGGAAATACGGCGGCGTGCCTTTCTTCGGCCTGCCCGGCAACCCGGTCTCGGCCTTCGTCGGCTTCGAGGTCTTCGTGCGCCCGGCGCTGGAACGCTTGAGCGGGATTGGCGCTGAGCGAAGTCACAGCGTCCGGCCCCGCCCGGTATGGAAGGTGCGTCTGGCCGAGGCAATCGAGTCCGACGGGCGCGAGTCGTACCTGCGGGCTGTCGTCACCGAGGAAGGCGGGAGGCTGACGGCTCGTCTGACCGGTCACCAGGGGTCGGGCAATATTTTTTCTTTAGTGCGCGCAAATGCTTTACTGATTGTGCCCTCTGGGGTAAAATGCGTGCCTGCTGATTCGGAGATAGACGCATGGCTTCTCGAGTAACCGCCCTTCCCGCCCACAAAACCGGCCATTTTCTTCGCTGGGCAAGCATCCTCCTGGCGATCATCGGCGCAGCCGACGCACTCTATTTATGGATCTACAAAATTTCCAGCAACGATAGAATGTGCCTGGGAAGCGGGGATTGTGCGACAGTCAACTACAGCCCGTATTCCGAAATCTACGGCGTGCCAGTGGCTTTGCTTGGCTTGCTGGCGTACCTGGCCATCCTTGCCATTCTCGTACTGGAACCCCGCTGGAAACTCGCTGGCGAGAGCGGGCCAATGGCTGTCTTCGGGATGGGATTGGTGGGCGTCCTTTTCTCGGCTTATTTGACTTACATCGAATATTTCGTCATTTATGCCGCCTGTCCTTTTTGTGTGATCTCGGCGGTAGTCATCACGCTTATTTTTATCCTGGCAATCATCAGGCTGGTGAAACATATCTCCTAGGAGGAATTCCATGCCCCGTATTCGCTGTCACTATTCTGACTGTGTCTTCCTTGACGATAGTTATTGCGGCGCTGCGGCAGTCGAGCTCGACCCGGATACTGGCTGCGCGACCTACTCTCCCAACGAAGAATCCGGCACCAATGGCGAGGATTGGGATAAGGAGTTGGAAGAGTGGGAAGATGACGAAACGGAAGACGAAGATGACGAATGGACGGAAGAAGAAGAGGAGGAATTCTAGGTCAGAAGACAGCCTCTTTTCTTCCTGATTTTTCAATTCAATCCTATCCAGGCGGCGCAGTGCGCCGCTTTTTTTATCCCGCAATTGGATTTACCATGCAAGCGGGGGCGCGGTTATACTGCTAT
>JBFMCM010000342.1:0-2361 GCA_040754355.1 Chloroflexota bacterium
TGACACTTGTTTCGTTCAAGACTCACATCCAAATACCCGCCGTGGCTGGTTTGGAGGAGCATGTTGGGAACACCCCGCTCCTGCCGCTGCGACGCGTAAATCCATCTGCGCGCGTCCAGGTGTACGCGAAGGCGGAATGGTTCAATCCCGGCGGCTCGGTCAAGGACCGCCCGGCTCTCAATATCCTGCGCACCGCTCTGGCAGAAGGAAAATTCTCTCCCGGAAAACGCCTGCTCGACTCGACCTCCGGCAATATGGGCATTGCGTATGTCACCTTCGGGGCGGCGATGGGAATCCCGGTCACGCTGGTCGTACCGGCCAACGCCAGCCCCGAGCGGATCGCCATCCTGCGCGCTCTCGGCGCCGAACTCATCCTGACCGACGCCACGGAAGGATCGGATGGCGCCATCCGCGTTGCCCGCCAGATGGCGGCCGAATATCCCGACCGTTATATCTATGCCAACCAGTACGACAATCCGGCGAACTGGCTGGCGCATTATCAGACCACCGGCCCGGAGATCATCTCCCAGACGGACGGGGCGGTCACCCATTTCGTGGCCGGGCTGGGCACCTCCGGGACGCTGACCGGCGCCGGACGGGCTCTGCGTGAGTACAACCCGGCCATCCGGTTGATCGCCGTCCAGCCGGCCACCCCGCTGCATGGACTGGAGGGCCTCAAGCACATGCCGACCTCCATCCAGCCTGCCATTTTCGATCCGGGCTTCCCGGACCAGACGATGGAAGTCGAGACCGAGGAGGCCTACGAGATGGTCCGTCGGCTGGCGCGCGAGGAAGGCTTGTTCGTCGGCATCTCATCCGGGGCTGCGGCTGCGGCTGCGGTGAAAGTCGCACGCGAACTGGAACAAGGCGTGGTCGTGACCCTCTTCCCCGATGCCGGATACAAGTACTTGAGTGATAAAGGACTCTGGAGGGAATAGCAGATGGAAATCTCACGCTCTCTTCTGGAGCAAATCCAGTCACATGGTGAACGCGCCTATCCTGAAGAAGGAGCCGGTTTCCTGTTCGGCAGAGTTGGCCCGGTTCGCCGGATGGAGGCCATCCTTCCACTCGCCAACTCGCGCGAGAAATCTGCCCGTCATAACCGCTACCTGATTTCCCCGCAGGACTATCTCCAGGGCGAGAGCGAGGCCGACCGGCTGGGACTGACCCTGCTGGGCGTCTTTCACTCGCACCCCGACCATCCCAATCGGCCTTCCGAATACGACCGGGAATGGGCGCAGCCCTTCTTTTCGTACCTGATCACAAGCGTTCATTCCGGCAAAGCCGCAGAAAGCGCCTCCTGGCGACTGGCGGAGGACCGCTCAGGTTTTATCGAAGAAGAAATTTCAATCATCTAAAGGAGTAAGAATGTCTCTCTATTTTGTTCGTCACCAACATTCGGCCGAGACTTGCCCGGCCAAGAACCCTGAAATGGGTCAGATGCTGCTTACCCACCTCAGCAAGTCCAATGCGAGCAAGTATGGAATTGACCTGCATGGCGAGGCTGTCCTGGATAACCAGCACACTCTCGTTTTGATCCTGGAAGCAAATGAGAAGGCTAAAGTGGAGGAGTACATGCAGCCGTTTGCCATGGCAGGTTCGGTGGAAATCGCCTCCGCCTCTGAATGCGAAACCGTGGTGGAGCGCGGCGGCTGCGACGTTTAGCCATTACAAAAACGCTCTCGCCGCCGTCCCTTCGACAGGCTCAGGTCGAGCCTCGGCGGCGAGGACGCCGCCTAGAGCGAGGTTTTTTAGGCACTCTTGGTTTCTGGCTCCGTTATTCCATTTGAAAAGAGATAAAATACAAGTATGCCAAGCATTCGCATTCCAACACCACTGCGTTCCTATGTGAACGGTCAGGCAGAAGTATCCGTTCAGGGGAGCACCGCCGGCCAGGCCCTCGAAAGCCTGCTGACCCAGTTCCCCGCCTTGCGCCCGCACCTGACCGGCCAGGATGGCAGTCTGCGCGCCTTCGTAAACCTTTTCTTGGATGGCAAGAATATCCGGGACATGCAAGGGCTGGATACTCCCCTCCTGCCGGAGGCTGTCCTCAGCCTGATTCCATCCATTGCCGGGGGTTGACATGCTCCCTGACCTTTCACGCGAAGAAATCCTGCGCTACTCCCGTCACCTGCTCATCCCTGAAGTGGGGCTGGACGGCCAGCGTAAACTGAAAGCCGCCTCGGTACTGATCATCGGCACCGGCGGCCTGGGTTCACCGGTGGCGCTCTATCTGGCTGCGGCCGGGGTGGGGCGCATCGGCTTGGTGGACTACGATGTGGTGGATTCGAGCAACCTCCAGCGTCAGATCGTACACGGAACGGCAGCGGTGGGCAGGCTCAAGGTCGAAACCGCCCGGGC
>JBFMCM010000343.1:0-9610 GCA_040754355.1 Chloroflexota bacterium
TTGGTTGACATGCAGACAAAATTGGAACGACTCGATCGCAGCAAATCGAGTTTCATCTCGGTCGCCGCACACGAATTGAAAACGCCACTTACCCTGGTTGAGGGATACACCACGATGATGCGCGACATCGCCAAAGGCGGAAATAGCAGCAACGGGCAGATGGATTCGCTCATCGAGGGCGTCAATACCGGCATTCGACGCCTGCGTTCCATTGTGGACGACATGATTGATGTCTCGTTGATAGATAACAACATGCTGGCGCTTCATTTTCAGCCCGTCTGGCTGAACAATATCCTTGCCCTGATTCACAACGAACTGGCGGATTCGATCCAAAACCGAAAACAAGTCTACAGCGTACAAAATTTTCCCGGCATTGACCAGATGTTTTTTGCCGACCCAGAACGTCTCTATCAGGCCTTTCGCAATATACTCATCAATGCGATCAAATATACGCCCGATGGAGGTCGGGTCACCGTCACAGGCAGGACATTACCCGGTTTCATCGAGGTCACGGTGACCGATTCCGGCATCGGCATCTCGGCTGAAAACCAGGAAACGATCTTCGAAAAATTTGGTCAGTTGGGGAATGTATCCCTCCACTCCAGTGGAAAAACCAAGTTCAAGGGCGGAGGGCCGGGGCTGGGTCTGCCCATCGCGCGCGGCATCATCGAAGCCCACGGCGGGACGATCTGGGTAGAGTCCGAAGGGCATGACGAGAAGAAATGCCCCGGTTCCACTTTCCACGTCTTGCTCCCCATGCGCACCGAACCTCCCGACCCGACGATCGCCAAACTGTTCGGCGTAGAAAATAAACAAGAACAAGAAAAGGAGCAGTAGGAATCCCCTAACAGAAGCTGGATTCCTAAATCACATGCCGAAACGCCCTCCTGAGCCAACCTCCCCACCGCGCGAAAAAGCATTCCTGGTCGGTGTTGAACTATACGGGCAGGATTACCTCCTGACGATGGAAGATTCACTCGTTGAACTATCTCTACTATGTGACACGGCTGGCCTGGATGTGGTGGGGGAACTGACACAAAAACTCGACCGCCCCAATCCACAGACGTTCATCGGTTCAGGAAAGGTCGAGGAACTCAAAGCCCTGGTCGAGGAGACCCTGGCCGAAGTCGTAGTCTTCGACAATGAACTCAACCCGCGCCACCAGCGTGAACTCGAAGAAGCGCTTGGCACACGCGTACGCGTCCTGGACCGGACAGCGGTGATCCTCGACATCTTCGCCCAGCACGCCCACACCAGCGAAGGCCAGTTGCAGGTCAAATTGGCGCAATATGAATATTACCTGCCGCGCCTGACCGGGCGTTGGACTCACCTGGCCCGCCAAGCGGGCGGTGGTGGCGGACGCGCCGGCTCGGTCGGCGGTGTCGGGCTGCGAGGTCCCGGTGAGACCCAGCTCGAGGTGGACCGGCGCGCCATCCGCCGCGAGATTTCCCGCCTCAAAGAGGAACTGGAAAAAGTGCGCGCGCACCGCGAGAATTACCGCACCCAGCGCAAGCGCGCCCGCCTGCCCACGGTGGCACTGGTGGGTTATACCAATGCCGGTAAATCCACCCTGCTCAACCGGTTGGCGCGGGCAGACATCTATGTGGCTGACCAGTTATTTGCCACTCTTGACCCCACTACCCGCCGAGTCCATCTGGCCGGCAATGAGACCGCCCTCTGCACAGATACGGTTGGCTTTATCCAAAAACTGCCTACCACCCTCGTCTCAGCGTTCCGCGCCACCCTCGAAGAAATTGCCGAAGCAGATTTACTCGTCCATGTGGTGGACATTTCTCACCCGAACGCCATGAACCAGGCTGAGGCCGTGCAACAAACACTGGAGGAAATCGGCGCGGGACACGTCCCGCAAGTTATTGCCCTGAACAAGATAGACCGTTTACCGGACCCGGTCTCGGCGCGCGCCTCCCTTGAGCATTTCCCCCGTGCCGTTGCCATTTCCGCGCATACTGGCGAAGGCGTAGATGAGTTGCGTAGTCTGATTCGCTACGCCTTATACGAGTCCTTCACCCCCATCCAGGTGCGCCTGCCCTACCAACAGGGACAACTCATCTCCATGTTCTATGAGTTTGGGCAAATCGAGCGCATCGAGCACGAACGGACAGGGGTTTTTCTGCAGGGCCGAATCCCCGGAAGGTTGGCAGCGCAATTCAGCGCCTGGAAATTAAAACCTGGCGAGACCATCGAGAAGGAGAATTCCCATGATGCAGTGGTTGAGTGAATTGGTGGATAAAGCCTCCGAATTCTTTGCCCCGCGCAAAGGGCTTTTACCGATGATCGGCATCTTTTTCATTGCCGCCAACTTCTTCGTCCAGTTCTTTATACCGGGCTGGTTTGGAAGCAGTAATTTATTGCTCCATCTTGGGCTTATCATTGCCATCTTTGGGTTGATGCTGGCCTGGGCTTTGTAGTCAGTTCTTTGATTCAAGCGAAAAGCCCCTGGGAGCGGTGTTGAAAGCACGCCCAGGGGCTTTTGATTCAAAGAACGATCAACTACTCACTGTAGGTAACCCGCGCGGCAATCCAATCCAAATAGAAGTCGCGGGAGGTCGAACGGGAGACATCAATGATACGGACCCGGAAACTGCCATCGCCCAATTCCGCCGGAGCCCAGGTGTGCCCCCAATCATCGGACGATCCACCGAGGAAATAGGTCTTCTCGGTCTTGGATAGGTTCGGCGTGGTGCGAATGGTCGTCCAGGTTACACCGCCATCCCAGGAAACTTGAATGCACATCTTGGGCGAACCGCTTGCGTTGTCTACCTTGGCTTGCAATTGGAGTTCCAAGCCGTTGACGACTGCGCCGCTCGGAATGCTAAAACCGAAGTTGTAGAAGCGGTGGCGGTCCTTGCCCGCGTCCATGCAGGAGGTACTGGTGGTAGTGCCGCTGTTGAGGTCCACGGCAAAAGCAGCGTTGTCGCTGAAGGCATAGATTGGATTGGTCTGGTAACCGTTGTTGTCTCCGCCGGTATCTGCGGCTTGGCCTGCGGGACTCATCCAGGAAGTCGTGACGGTGCAAATCTGATAGAGCGGGTCACAACCGCCATTGGGAGCCGGTCTGACCGAAGCGTTCGTATCCAGCGGATCCACTTCCACGAAGTAGCCATCCGCATCGGCATCGGTACGCGCCGGTTCGGTGGCCGTGTACGGGGTCCCGTTGACCGTGTAGGTGCTGCCGTCCGTCGTCTGGATGACGATGTTGCCGGCCACGACGGCATCACCAATATTGACAGTCGGGTCGCCGCGTTCGGTCAGGTAGACATCGCTGGTGGCAAGCAGCAGGTCCATCACCGGCTGGCGCGGGTGGCCGTAGGTATTGTCGTCACCAACGGAAATGATGGAGACTTCCGGGTCGAGTTGGTTGACGAACGTGGGGCTGTTGGAATGGTCGCTGCCGTGGTGGTTGACGCGGTAGACATCCACATCACCAACTTCGGGGGCAACGCTGAGTTCGATATCGTGGTAGATATAACCAAACTCGCTGAGATAATACTGCCCGTCGAGATCGCCGCCCAGCCACTCATCGAAAGCGCCATAACTGATCACCGCGCCGATGCTGTAATCGTTCTCGGACGGCGGTGTGGGATCTGCGCTGAAGTTGCCGGGGATAATCGCTCCGTTGCCGTCCAACGTGACGATGTCGAAGACGACCCCGCCGCCCAGGTCTACCTGACTGGTTCCCTCCACTGCCTGGAGGGGATTCAACTTGGCAGCGCCTTCCCCTTCTATATAAGGCTGCCAGTTCTCGAAAGTACCGCTGGTCGTGCCCAAGTAAGTGTTGTAATCACGCAGCAGTGTCTGGCCGATGGTAAAGCCCTGCACCTCCACCAGGTGCCACAGGCCGCCATAGCCAACATATCCGATGTGATCAACATGGAAGTGGGAAATGACCACATAATCCAATTGTTTGCAGCCCAGCACCCCTTCCACGTACGGACCGACGACCTGCGCATCGGCGCTGCTATTCCAATAGGACTCGCCGGCATCGAATAGCAGTGTCTTCCCTGTGGGACCGACAATCAGGGTGGCGTCCCCCTGCCCGATGTTGATGTGGTGAATTTCCAGCCTCCCAGCAGTCCACGAACCGGTGCCGCACTCGCCGACCGTGCCATTGGTGGCGCCTTTGGTGGGTGTGGAGGTGGGCACGCCCTGCCAGGTTCCGCCGTCCGGCAGGCGGTACCAGGAAACGTCATAGGCTGTGGAAGGATAGGTATACGCGTCCAGAACGGTGGCCTGGTCGTCCAGCAGCAGGCGGACATCGTCGCCGGTGTTGTTGAAATAACTGGAGCGGTCCATTGTCCAGTAACCGTGCGCCGGGATGGTCGTACCCGCCGCGATCTGGATTGGCGATCCGCCTCCCCCGGCGAGGTCGTCTATATAGCAGTAACTGATGTCGAGCGCGGCATCGGTGGTATTGTACAACTCCACCCAATCCACGCCGCTGGAGGCGGCCGGCAGGATTTCGTTGATCAGCACCTGACCGGCTGTCAAGCCGCAGGTCCCGGCCGCACTCGCAGGAATACCCGGACGAAAGGCCCCGATCCCGGTCAACGCAAGGATCAGGAAAGGGGTCAGCAGCAAGTTGATTTTCTTCATGGATGCCTCCTGGCAAAATGGGGAGAGTAGGATAAGCAACTAAAGTCTATAACAAAAGACAAACAAAAGCAATACACTTGTAAAACCTCCCGAAGAGGATATTCAACTTCGAGAGGTTTCATAGCGAGAATTCCTTATATTTTCGGCCCAGCCGCGACCACTTCCTGCGGCGTGTCGGCCTCGAACTTCTTCATGTTGTCAATGAAACGCGAGGCCAATTGTTTGTAGCGCTTCCAGTAATCGGCCTCCTTCTGCCATGAGCGCGCTGGATACATGACATCCTCGGGCACGTCGGGGCACGTCTTCGGGACCTCGAACCCGAATAACGGGTCGGTGTAATATTCCACACCCTCGAGGGCGCCTTCCAGGGCAGCGTTCAACAGGTTGCGGGTGTGACGAATGCTGATGCGTTTACCCACGCCGTAAGGACCGCCCACCCAGCCGGTATTGACCAGCCAGCACTTTACGCCATAACGCTCGATCTTACGGCGCAGGAGTTCGGCATAGTAGGCCGGTTTGTGCACCATGAATGGGCCGCCGAAGCAGGCCGAGAAGGTGATCTCCGGCTCGTCGCGCAGGCCCACTTCGGTCCCGGCGATCTTGGAGGTGTAACCAGAAATAAAATGATACATAGCCTGCTCCACCGAAAGGCGCGCAATCGGCGGCATCACGCCTGAGGCGTCACAAGTCAGGAAGATGATGTTCTTCGGGTGGCCGCCGCGCTTGCTCTCGATAGCGTTCTCGATGAAGGTCAGCGGATAGGCGGCGCGGGTGTTCTCGGTCATGGAAGCGTCGTCCAAATCAATGAAGCGCGTCACCGGATCATAGACCACATTCTCCAGCACGGTGCCGAAGCGCCGCGTGCAGGCGTAAATCTGCTGCTCGGCGGTTGGTGAGAGTTCGATGACCTTGGCGTAACAACCGTCCTCGAAGTTGAAGATGCCATTATCCGACCAGCCATGTTCATCGTCACCGATCAGGCCACGTTTGGGGTCCGCGGAGAGGGTCGTCTTGCCCGTTCCCGAAAGACCAAAGAACAGGGCTGTGTCGCCTTCTTTACCGATATTGGCCGAACAATGCATCGTCATTACCCCGTCGCGCAGGGGCAGCAGGTAATTCAGGAGGGTGAAGACCGACTTCTTGATCTCGCCGCCGTAGCCGGTGTTGCCGATAATGCACAACTTCTGGGCGAAGTTCAACACGATGAAAGTTTCGGTCGGGGTCTGGTCAATCTGCGGGAAAGCCTTGAAGCCTGGGACAGAGATGACAGTAAACTCGGGGACATGCCGCCGGTACTCTTCGGCGGTCTGCGGCTTGATGAACATATTGCGGGCAAAGAGGCTGTGCCAGGCCAGTTCGGTCACGATTCGGACCGGGAGCCTGTAGTCCGAGTCCGAGCCGCCGTACGCGTCCTGGACGAACAAGTCGCGGCCCTGGAGGTAGCCCTGCAGGCGGGCAAAGAGCGCGTCGAACTTTTCCGGTTCAAAGGGACGGTTGTACTGTCCCCACCAGATATTCTCCTCGGTGGTCGGTTCACGCACGACGAATTTGTCGCTGGCCGCGCGGGCGGTGTGCTTGCCGGTGTTGACGATGACAGGTCCCATTTGTGAAATACTGGCCTCGCCGCGGAAGATGATTTCTTCATAGAGCGCTTCGGTCGGCAGGTTCCAGTAAACCTTGCGCAAATTACTCAAACCGATATTGTCCAATCCATAATCCGAACGGATGGCTTGCGCCTGTCCTTCGGCGGGAGTTTTGATATTCAAGATATTATTCATTCATTATTCTCCGAAACTTTAGAGTGCGGAAGCTTGCTTCCGCACCTACGACGGCGAGCCGCCGTACTCCAAAATTTATAACCAGTCCCGCACCAACTTCCGGTCGCCGATATAAATTTCACTTGGCGCATTCGGGTCGAGCGCCCACTTCATGCGTTCGATGCCTTCGGTCAGGTCTTTGACCGACCCGGCATAACTCAGCCGCAAGTGACCTTCCATACCAAATTCCTTGCCGGGCACGGTCACCACCAACGCCTTCTTGAGCAGGAACTGGGCCAGTTCGGTGGAAGAATTCGCCATGCTCTTGCGGATATAAGCCCGGAAATCCGGCAGGGCATAGAACGTACCCTGCGGCTTGATGCAATGCACATCGGTGAAGGAGTGCAACTCCTGCATCAGCACATCCCGGTTGTTCTGGATGGTCAGTCGCAAAGCCTCCACCATGGACTGCATCCCGGTCAACGCGCCTTCGGCCGCGGACTGCATGACTGGCGAAACACAGGTCGTGGTCTGCGATTGGACGTTGGTCATGACCTCGACCATCCTGCGGGGAGCCGCCACCCAGCCGATGCGGAAGCCGGTCATGCCGTAGAGTTTCGCTACGCCATTGACGACGATGACTTTGGAATTCTCCACATCCTGGTTGGTGTATTTATATGCCGGGACCGCCTGCTTACCGTCGAACACCAGCTTGTTGTAGATGTCATCACAGATCATGTAGATACCTTTGCTCTCGCAAAGGTCTACGATTTTCGAGATAAGGTCTTCAGGATATACCATTCCCGACGGATTGTTCGGGCTGTTGACGATGATCGCCTTGGTATACGATCCAACGACGCGTTCGATCTCATCGAAGCGCGGGATGAATGACCCATCCTCGGGTGTAACCACCACAGGGATGGCTCCGATCATGCGAATCATTTCCGGGTATGAAACCCAGTACGGCGCCAGGACGATCACCTCTTCTTGTGGATTGCACAGCGCGAACAGGGTGTTCCAAAGCGATTGCTTGGCTCCGTCCGAGACGATGATGTTATAAGGAGCAACCGCGCGGTTATAGTTGTCCTCCATATAGCGGACAATTGCCTTTTTAAGCGAGGGGGTACCGTCCGTGGGCACATATTTCACCTCCCCGCTGGCCAGTTTTGCAGCCGAACTCAAAATGGCGGTGATGGGGGTCTTGTTTTTCGGTTCGCCGATGCCCAGATGAATAACAGGTTCCCCCTTTTCCCGCAGAAGCCGCGCCTCTTCGTTCAAGGCGATGGTCGGCGAAGCGGGAATCGAACTTGCAACCTGACTTAGACTCATGTTGCTGCTCCTGTGTGAGAATAAAAATTTCTGATTTAACGCAGGCCTAATTATAATTTAGATACCTATTCCCCCAAGTGTAAGGTGTCATCCTTTCCCACAAAACAAGTCATATAAACACAAAAGCCGTGACGTTCACGGCTTTTTGCAGGTTATGACTTTTTCTTATCTTCTTTCTTGATTTCGATCACCTCGCGGCCCTTGTATTGGCCGCAGTTGGGGCAAACTATGTGCGGCAGGATCATCGTCCCACAATTCCCGCAAGCCACCAGGTTGGCGGTCTCGAGGGCATCGTGGGCGCGGCGGCGGTCGCGGCGGCCTTGCGAGTGTTTACGCTTTGGATGAGGGGGCATTCCTAACTCCTTATATCTTCAAACCAATGACTGAATTTCCGGTTAAGCGGGCTGATTATAGCACGAAGTGTTCGAGCGTCAAGCCTGGGGTGCGGCGCCGCGCAAGTACGCCTCCATAAAGCCATCCAGTCCGCCGTCCAGGACTGCTTGCGTATTTCCGGTCTCGTAATCCGTGCGGTGATCTTTCACCATCTGGTATGGATGCAGGACATACGAACGAATCTGGCTGCCCCATTCCGCCTTCGTATACTCCCCGCGCAAAACGGCAATTTCATCTTCCTTCTCGGCCTTCTTCAATTCCAAAAGGCGCGCCCGCAAGATGCTCATGGCAAACTCGCGATTCTGCGTCTGCGAACGCTCATTCTGGCAGGTGACGACGATCCCCGTCGGGAGGTGAGTAAGACGGATGGCGGTGGCATTCTTTTGGACATTCTGCCCGCCCGCACCCGAAGATTTGAAAACGTCCACCTTGATCTCAGACGGGTCCACCTGGACCTCGGGGCTGTCGAAGGCTACCTGCGGCAAGACCTCCACCAGGGCAAACGAGGTGTGTCTTCTGTGGGCAGCGTCGAAAGGCGAAAGGCGCACCAGACGGTGAACTCCCTTTTCCGAGCGCAGGTACCCAAAAGCATATTCCCCATTGACAGCAATCGTCACCGTCTTGATACCGGCTTCCTCCCCCTCGGTGGTATCCAAGATTTCGGTCGTGTAGCCGCGCCGCTCGGCCCAACGGAGGTACATCCGCAGAAGCATAGACGCCCAGTCCTGCGAGTCGGTGCCGCCTGCCCCGGCATGGATTGCAAGCAGGGCGCTATCGGAATCATATGGTCCCGAAAGCATCGCGGTAAAGGAGCGTCTCTCCAGTTCGGCCTCGATGGATACAATCTCAGGTTCCAGGTCAGGGCGCAGGGACTCGTCGTCCAGCGCGGCCAGTTCTGCCGCATCCTTCAGGCGCTGCTCGAAACCGCGCCAATCGTCCAATAGAGCGCGTAGGGAGGCAGCCGTCTTGCTCACCTGCTGGGCGCGCGCCGGGTCATCCCAAAAATCAGGAGCATTGATTTCTTTTTCGAGATCGGCAAGTTGAGATTCTTTGGCAGGCAGGTCAAAGACGCACCATGAGCTGGTGCAAAATATCCCCTGCGGTTTGCAAACGTTCGAGCAAGTCTTGCATTGGAAAATCCTCTAGTCTTTCCTGTATTTGAATACGTTCGTATACGACCAGTGAGTCTGCACGATCAACCAGCGGCCATCCGGCTCGCGCCGATAGGCTTCGGTGCAGTTCCAACGGGAAGCCTGGTCGCCCGTGTAGGAAACATAGTTAAAAGTCAAAACTGCCAGGTCACCGGAGGCATGAACGTGAGGATTGAGCAATTCGAAGCGGTCGAAATAAATCTGGCCGCGGATCGCATCATAGTAATTGGCCAGGGCTTCCTTTCCGTCAATGCGCATTTCTAGGTACGGGTCGAAATATACCACGTCAGGCGCGCAGATTTCGAGAAAGCCGTCCGGGTCGCCGTTCCCCCAGCGGGTGAGGGCGGCCTTTTCCTGGGCAATGAT
>JBFMCM010000344.1:0-4121 GCA_040754355.1 Chloroflexota bacterium
GCTTCGACCTCAGACTGGATGCACGCTTCCCGGACCTCCGGCCTGCTGATTTGTTCTTCGTCCGCCAACGGGCGGCGACCGGTGAGGCGGTCAATATCCGCGCTGGGATCTTCTGCCCGCTTATGGAAGAAAAACCAAATCAACCCCCGCCACAGCGGCCAGGGGATGTAGCGCCCGACGGTCAGGCCGAACTTGTTCAAGGCGGTCATGCCCTGGGTGGCGTTGGTTGTATTCATCGGCCCTGCACCGCACAGGACGGCCGCGGCCGTTACTCGGTCTGGGAGGGCGTACGCGCAGGCCTCCACGTACGGTCCGCCTCCGGAGTGGCCGGCCACGGCGAATTTTTCGAGGCCGAGCGCGTCTGCCAGTTGGGCGATGTCGTTCGGCCAGTCCAGGATGCGTCGACCGGGTTGGAAGGTGGATTCACCGTAGCCCGGACGCTCGACGCAGATAAGGCGCACGCCCAGGCGTGCCGTGATTTCATCGTATGGACGGAAGAAGCGTGAGCCGGGCGTCCCATGGAAGAAGAAAACAGGTTTGCCGCGCAAGTCACCATATTCTGCGTAGCCAAGAGTCTGCCCATTAAGAAGGGTAAAAACGGTCATTGTTTTATCCTCCTGAACCTACGCCGCCTTCCAGCAGCGACTCGACGAATGGATGGAAGCGTGCGTAGCGGAAGGCCTCGCCGTACTCGACGCTAATCTGCTGACCAACCTTGCCTGCTTGCGTTTTCAAAGCCCAGGCGACGGCTGTCATCGGATCGCCCAGGGAATCGCCGAGCAAAGCATCCAAATCCAATCCGGCCAGGCGCGCCTGCCGAAGCACATCCTCGACCAGAAAGGCGATTTGAGTCTTGTGCTCGGCCAGGGCGGATAGTTTCTTCTCCATTGTGCCGGTAATATCCACAATCTTATTCGCAGTGGAAGGGTCCTCTGAGTAGAAATATTTGTCAGGAACGAAATAGGGCTCCAGACCTTCCGCCAGGTGCTCGGGATGCACCAGCGGCAGCGAGGCGTAGGAAATCGCGTCCGAGGCGGCCCAGGCCACAGCGCGATGATCCGGGTGGACTTCGTACTGGGCAAATGGGTCTTCGGCGATGACCACGTCGGGCTTGTACTGGCGGATCAGGCGGACGAATTGTTCCCGCAGGAAGCCGGGTGGGAGGGCGTCCAGTTCCATGTCCGCGTGCCCCAGCATGACGGGTGGTTCAGCGCCCAGCACAGCCGCGGCTTGTGTGGCTTCCTCGCGGCGGAGGTGGACCAACGTTTCACTGTCATGTGCGAACGAACCCCTGCGCCCATCGGTGGCGATGATGATGACTGCCCGCGCCCCCTCGGTAATCATTTTCGCTATCGTCCCACCCGCGTAGAATTCGGCATCATCGGGGTGCGGCGCCAGGACGAGGATCATCTTGGGCGAGTTCATAGACTTACTTTCTCTTCTGTCAACTTCCTGGCTTCCACCATCGCCTCGGCGCGGTTCGTAATGGGGAAACGTCCGTTCAGTGGGCTGAGGCGTGCCCCGAGGCGGGTCGGTTCATAAATACCCCAGCGGGTCATCCAGCGCATGCCGCCGGTCAACGCGGCAGCCTCGCCCAGTTCGGCCAGGGTCTCTGGGTCCCAGCCGCCGAACAGTCCGTAAAGGAACATGAAGACCGGGAAACTGGGCAGGATGCCAATGAAGAAAATCAACACGCTGGAAATCTGGTCGTTTTTCCACAAAAAGCCATTGATGACCGTCAGGGTGCCGTAGTGCGCAGCCCCGGCCAGCAGCGGCGCGACCAGCGACTGCCAGATGTAAAACCGCTGCGGGAAACACACCTTGTGGTTGATGAGATACGCGGCGAAGCCTTTGGCGAACAGACCGACGAAGTAGGCGATGATCAGCCCTGTAACCTGGAAGCGGGCAATCAGGAACCAGGCCAACACCACGCGAACGACCTGCTCTGAAAAGACCAGGATGGACTTGAGATAGGGCTTGTTCGCGCCCAACTGGACGTTATCGCCTACCCAGGAAGGGAACTGCACCGCGCCCCAGATGGTCAGCGGGATGACGTACAGCGCGGCGCGTTCGAACTCCACACCGGTCGAGCCGAGGATGAACTTGGGCGCCACTGCCAGCAGCACCGCGCCGATGAAGGCGCTCAGCAAGCCGTTATATTTATAGGCCATCACGCTGTAATACTGGCTCAGGATGCGCTTGCCGTGAGAGATGGCCTCCGAAATGGCCGGCATGACTCCATCGTTGAGCGTCTGCGTGACGTTGAAGGCGAAGATAAAATTCTGCGCCATGCCCCAGTTCCCCCAGATTTCGGCATAGTTGATGAGCCGCGCCTGGGTAATGGCGATCTCCATCGCCTGCCCGAAGGACCAGGCCGCCGAGCCGAGCATCTCGAAAACGCCGAAGCGGAAACTGGTTTTGACCACCTCCCAGTCGAAGTGCGCCAGGAACAGGATGCGCGCGTTGTAGCCGACGCGGCGGTAGAGCCACAGGCCGAGCAGGAAGGTCAGCAGTTCCGCGGCGTAGGCGGCCGCGCCCATGCCGAGCAGTCCGCCCATCGCCCCGCCGAAGACCGGGTGGCTACGCCCCCAGGCGAACATGACCGTCACAAAAACAGGCTGGACGAGCATCGGCAGAAGGACATTCAGGGCGATATCTAAGAAGCGGCTGTAGTCCAGACGCTGGAAGCCGGTCAGGGCGTGACGCATCACCTGGTAGAAGCCGGGGATTTGAATGAAGGCGTGGATGATGACGCTCCAGGCATACAGCGCGTAGGCTGAGCGGGGTGCCAGCGTGCTCGCCAGGCCGATGACCAGCGCCACCTGCACCGCGCCCGAAAGCGCCTGCCACCAGACGAAGACCTGTCCGTACTGGATGCCCTTCTTCGGGTCATGGACGCGATGCTCCGACAGGTACTTGATGAAAGCAATGCTGGTCCCCATGTCGAAGAAAAGCCAGGCCAGGTTGAAGAACTGGGTCACGCGTCCCCAGATTCCCAGGGCTTGCGCCGAAGGCAGGATGTATGACGGCAGGATCAAATTCTGGTAGATGATGAGCGGGATGAACAGGATGAGGCCGATGCTCAGCGCGACCAGGAAACCGCCCAGCGGGCGATGGAAGCCGACCTGCTCCCATTCAGTTTTCGCTTCATGGACCTCGAACCTGCCGCGGTCCGAGACGATCTTATCCAATTCCTCGGGATGTTTCAGGCTGTAGCGCCGCACCAGGTAGAACACCCCAAAACTGCTGACCAACATCAGAGCCATGATCAACAAGATGGTACCGCGTTCGGCAGCGTGGGGGACGGGCGAGGCCGGGTAATCCGCGAACGAGAGCGGGGTCCGACCGGCGGTGCGCTCGACGAGGTGATAGACCAGGTAGTTGAAATAAGCCCATTCCTGGATTTGCGGGTTGTAGTCATTCGTCAGATAGGCATCGAAGATATAAACTTGCCCAGCACGAGCTGACCACAGCACCCACTCGCCATCCTCGTAGGCTGTCACCAGCGGCTGGACGGAGGAAAGCGGCGTCAGGGTGATGGCCCGGTCTCGGACTTGCGGCGCGCCGTTCCAGATGATTTCGGTTACCAGCGGGTCGTCAATCTCCACCTCCGTCAGGCTGACGGCATCCGCCCGCGCCTCGAGCGTGACCGGGATGCCGGTGGCCGTCGAAACGGACTCAGCCTTCAGGTCCGGGCCGAGGATGAGCACCAGCCCCGCGCCGCGTTCCAGTTGCGCGGCGACAGTTTCCGGGTCCGGGAGGCTGCCGTTCAGGACGAGCACATCCGCCTGGGAGGGTTCGTCCACGAGCGTGAACTCCGCCAATTCGAGGGCAGTTTTTACGCCTCCTTCAGTGCCAGCATAATAGACGCTCAAGATATCGTTCGCGGAGGCGGGTGAAACAGCGAGGAAGAGGAGAATAAAAACGAGCAGGGGGAGGAAAAATTTACGCATATGAGAATCCTTTGCTACAGATTGTCACGGATTACACAGATGACAAAACCAGCCGGCGGTGTTCGAGGGACTTGCTGCCGAAGTTGATGAGTAGTGCAACCTTCTGTTTAGTGGCGGCCAGGTAGTGGATAGTTTGGGCGGTGTGGGCGTCTACCAAGGCCGAGACTG
>JBFMCM010000345.1:0-3680 GCA_040754355.1 Chloroflexota bacterium
GGGCAAACATACCGGCAAAGATGATGCCGATGGCGGTGTCTTCCTTGATGCGCCCACTTTTCGTGATCGCGCCAATGCCCAGGGAGGCTGCCACGGCTGTCCCCAACGCCCACCAGAAGAGCGGCTCGCGTGCCCCGTTGCTGACGAGATATCCAACTGCCACCCCCGGCAGGATAGTGTGCGCCAGCGCGTCGCCGAAGAAGGCCATGCCACGCAGCACGACGTACGTCCCGACCACTGCACAGACGATGCCAACCAGCACGGCGGCAACCAGGCCGCGTATCATGAAGCCATATTTTAGAGGGTCAACAAAAAAAGACAGAATTTCCATTTTCGATTTACGATTTACAATTTGCGATTTACGATTTTCGGTTGGAAATCACCTGCCGGGTTCGCAATGTTTTCAACGAAGCAACCGTCATCGCTAGAATCTCATCGGCTTCCTTCGCAAGAGGAGCAACTATTTCTTTGGTAAAAAGATTTGCCTCTACAATCAGTTACAGCCAGTAAACTGTTTCGTCACACTCTTCTTCGACAACTTTGAGTTTGTTGATCATATCCGCGGTGGACTTGGAACGACAGGCAGCGCGATAGTTGGCGCCTACAGAGGTGGCCGACCTGACGATTTGTCTGCCAACCGCGTCCGCCACAACCGATCGAGGAAATCTTCCAACCATTCGAATGACAGCCAAGGCAAGTCTTTTTGTGCGTTCCTTGAACATCTTCTCATCCATACACAGATCTCCTAACAAACGGCGGTCATCAATAATCGTAAATCGTCAATGGTCAATCGTAAATTGCGAATCACTCCTCATGACAACAATCATCTACCAGCATTTGCCCATCACGATTTACTTTAATTTTGCCACCATAAGCAATAATCAGGTTATTAGACCTCAGGACTTCCTCTGCCAATCCAAACGCAATGACCCTATTATTCAGCAGCATTACGCGGTCGAAATAGCGCCTCGCCTGATCCAGGTCGTGTGTGGCAACCATGACAGTGACGCCTGCGCGCTGGAGTTCGCCCAGCAGTGCCAGCAGACCTTCCTGTGAGGGCGTGTCGAGGCCGGTCAGCGGCTCGTCCATCAACATCAGTTCGGCCTCCTGGGCCAGGGCGCGGGCGATGAACATCCTTTGCTGCTGACCGCCGGAAAGTTGGCCGATCTGTCGTTTCGCCAAATCGGCAATGCCCACCGTTTCCAGCGCGGCGTGGACAAAATCCCAATCGCGTTTCTTCGGCCAGCCGAACAGACCCAGTTTGGCAATCCGCCCCATCATCACGACGTCTGCCACCGAGACCGGAAAGCGCCAGTCCACGTGGGAACGCTGCGGGATGTAGCCGATGCAGATATGCCGGCCCGGCCCGGACCCGAACACTGTCACTTCGCCTTCGGTCGGGCGCAGCACCCCGGCCACCACCTTGAAGAGGGTGCTCTTCCCGGCACCATTTGGCCCCACCACAGCCACCCGCTCTCCAGGGTGCAGATGGAATGTGATATTTTCCAGCGCAGCGCGTCCCTCGTATCGGACGGAGAGATGGGAAACGTTCAGAATGGGCTGGTCGGGCTTATGGGTGACGTGAGGATACATGTCTCTGGATTCAATGGGAATACCGGCAACAAGTTGCCGGACTCCAAATCATTTCAACGCTTCTATAATGGCGCTGACATTATATCGCATGAACTCCAGGTAACTCGGCGCCGGGCCGCTGGAGTCCGTCAGCGAGGCGTGATACAGCCAGACGGCACAAATGCCGGTATCCTGTGCGACCTGCTCGGCCAGGGACTGGCTGCTGGGCTCGGTGACAAAGATGGCGCGCACGCCCAGGCGGCGGATTTCGTCTTCGAGCGCGGCTAACTCCTGGGCTGACGGCGCGGCCTCGGTGCTGAACGAACCGGTGATCGAGCCAACCTGGTCGAAGCCATACCGCACGGCGAAGTACCCCAGCACGGCGTGGTCGGAGACGAGCAGGCGGTTTTCCTTGGGCACTGAGGCCACCTCGATGCGGATCCAGGCATCCAGGTCGGCGAGCGAGGCGGAATAGGCGGCCGCATTGGCCTGGTAATCGGCAGCATGTACCGGGTCCGCGGCGGAGAGGGCTGCGGCGATGTTCTCCGCCCAGAGGATGACATTGTTCGGGTCCATCCAGGTGTGCGGATCGTCGCCTTCCTGCCCGGCCAGGGTGAAGAGTTCGATACCCGCTGAGACTTCGACCAGTTTGTCCGCCGCCCCGGCATTTTCGATCAACGGCTGGAGGAATTCCTCCAGCCCGGCGCCATTGGCAAAGATGATGTCGGCATCAGACAATGCGGCCACATCCTGCGGACGAGGCGAGTACTCATGCGGGTCGGTGCCGACAGGCATCAGCACTGTCACGGTAACAAACTCTCCTCCAACCTGTTGGACTACATCCGCGACGATACTGGTCGTCGCCAGGACCTGGAGCCTGTCACTGTCATTCACGGCATTTCCCCCTCCGCAGGCAGACAGGAGGACGAGAACGGCAACGACAAAAAACGGGAATACACTTCTATGCAACATATGATTATCGTCCAATCGAATGGTGAAATTGGTAGTTGAAATCCCCCTACATTCTAACCTATAATAACATTGCATCATATTCCCCGGGAGGGAACATGTCCACAAATACGAAAAAATGTCCGCAGTGCGCCGAGGAAATTCCTTTGGCAGCACAAACTTGTCCACATTGTGGGACTCGTTTCGAGGTCAGGATCGAGGGGTATTGCAAGAACTGCCACACCACCCGCCAGGCAAGCGAGGCGGGCAAGTGCCTGGTCTGCGGGAACGATGTCATTGACCTGCAAATCAAGAGCACGCCCATCGCTGCCGCGCCGCAAGCCGGGCCAGCGCAGCCACCGTCTGCGCCGTCCACGCCCCAGGTGCTCGAAATCTTCCAGCGGATGGGAGAGGGCGTGGGCCTGCGCTTCGGGACATCCATCATTGACCAGCTCATCATCGCAGGTATTTATATTTCCATTGTGGGAATCATCGGGCTCATCGCCGGGGCCTTCAGCAATTACCGGGACTTCGATGAAATTCTGAATACTTTCACCGGCTTCAGCCTGCTCCTGCTCCCAATCATCTGGTTCCTGTATTTCACCATCCAGGAAGGCGCCTTCGGGACGACGATCGGGAAACTCCTTGGAGCCTATCCGATGAGTTTCAAGGTCATCCGGCTGGATGGCAGCAACATCGGGTTCGGACGGGCCGCCCTGCGCGCCTTGATCGGCATCTTCGAAACGAATATCATCGGCGCAATCGTCGTGGCCTCCACACCGCTCAAACAGCGGCTGGGCGACCTGGCGGCCAGTACGCTGGTGGTGGACAAGACCAAGATCAGGCGGGTGGAATTCCGCCCTAACAGCGCCTTGTTCGAGTTCGTGGACGGGCGGCAGGATGAACTCGTCCGGGTGGACAAGGGCATCATTACCAAATGGCTGGGCATCCCGCAGTGGATGACGGTGAACGGCGTCAACCGCGAAGGAAGGGTTCTCAAGATCCGCGGCAAGATCATCCGCGGGGCAACCGTCTTCGACGCCGAGCCGAAGATGGCGCAATTGCGCGCCGGGTTGGAGAAGACATTCGGGGTGGCATTCAAAGAGGTGCTGGAGTGGTGGCGGATCGTGCTCATCGCCGCGGTGCTCATCTTTGGGTGC
>JBFMCM010000346.1:0-3237 GCA_040754355.1 Chloroflexota bacterium
GTGCGCACGCCGCCGGCCGCCTTGACGCCCATTTCCGGTCCGACGACCCGGCGCATGAGTTCCACGTCATGGACGGTGGCACCGCCGCTGGCAAATCCGGTGGAAGTCTTCACGAAATCCGCGCCAGCTTCCTTTGAGAGCAGGCAGGCGATGGTCTTTTCTTCGTCGGTCAGCAGGATGGCCTCAATGATGACCTTGACGATCGCGCCGCGCGCGTGGGCGGCCTGCACCACGCCGCGGATGTCGCGCGCCACCAGTTCCAGGTCACGCGCTTTGAGGGCGCCGATGTTGATGACCATGTCAATCTCGCTGGCGCCCTGGTTGATGGCGGTCAGAGTCTCGAATTCCTTGACTTCCGGCGCGGTTGCACCCAGCGGGAAACCGATCACGGTGCAAACTTTGACATCCGACCCTTTGAGCAGTTGGGCGCACAGTTCTACCCAGGTGGGGTTGACGCACACCGAGGCAAATTCGTATTTGCGGGCCTCGAAACACAACTGGGCGATCTGCTCCTGGGTGGCGTCCGGTTTGAGAAGCGTATGGTCAATCATCTTCGCCAGGCTGGCATCCTGTGGGATGACGCCGATGGTCGAGGAGAGCCGTTCCGCTCCGGCGTTGACCACCTGGCCGGTGCGGTCGAAGCAGGTGTGCACGCACTGCGAGTCGGCGCACTCGAAGCGGCAGTAGCCGCCCTCCGGGACCTTGTCCCGCTCCTGGCGCTCCAGCATAGCCGCCAGGACTTCGTGGGTGATGATTTCGACCAATTGCTCTACAACTTTAGGATCTGGAAGCATACAGCCTCTATTTCAGATACTGCTTTTCGACCGCCGAGATCTTTTCGACGCGCCGCAGGTGGCGGTCGCCGCCGAACTCGGTCGTCAGCCAGGTTTTCACGATTTGTTTCGCCAGGTTCGAGCCGATCAGCCCGGCACCCAAGGTCAGGACGTTCGTGTCGTTGTGCTCGCGGCTGTTCAGTGCAGACGAGTGGTCGTACGCCATGCCTGCCCGCACGCCCGGCACCTTGTTGGCGACGATGCAGGAACCAATTCCGGCTCCGTCAATCATGATGCCTCGCCAGGCCTTGCCGGAGGCCACCAGCCGGGCGACTTCGTGGGCATAATCAGGATAATCCACGGCGGCTTTGCTGTGCGTGCCGACATCGTTGACATCGAATCCCATTTCGCCGAGCGTGGACTTGAGTATTTCTTTCAACTCGAAGCCGCCGTGGTCGGCGCCCAGCGCCACCACCTTGCGTCCTCCCATCTGCGGCGCGGACCCGAGGTCTGCCGCGGGCGCAGGGGCGGAGGAGGCAGCCGGGACGAGGTCCGGCCCCGCCTGCCCCATGACCTGCTTGAGGACGCGCTGGACGATCTCTTGGATTTGCGTGTCGTCAATGGCATTCATCTACCGGCATCAATTCTAATAAAAATATAGTGGTAATGACCACATGACCATATTACAACGCTATATTAGCACTTTAGGAGGTAAAAGTCAAGCCTTCCAGTCATGGAAGGCTGAATTCCCCTGTTGGTTGTCCGGCGCTCTCAACGCGTCAGTTTGGCAAAATAACGGTAACGGTCGCCCCGGTACAAGATCTTCACGAACTCGATGACCCGGCGGTACTGGGAGTATGTCGTCCGCTCGCTGAGCAGCAGCGGGCTGCCCGGCTCGATCTGCAGCAGGGAGGCCTCACGCGGCGTTGCCAGGGTCACTTCCAGGGTCTCGTCGGCCTCGGTCGGGATGAGGTGGAATTTCTCCTGCAAGATGCGGTAGAGCGATCCGTATTCTTCCAACTCTTCCAACGTAATGGTCTGCCCGTCCGGGAAATTATGATACGAGGTCTGGAGCCCCATCGGGACGCCGTCACCCAGACGCAGGCGCTCGATGCGCAGGACCTGTTCGCAGTCCGCCGGCAGTTCAAGGTGTTGGCGGACCCTCTCGGGCGGCTGGATGTAGCCGATCTCGAGAATTTTCTGCCCCGGCTCAAGACCGCGCTGCTTCATGTCCTCGCTGAAACTGGTCAGTTCGGAAATCCCCTTTTGCAGTTTCTGCGGCGAGACGAAGGTGCCGCGTCCGTGCTCGCGGTAAAGAAATCCCTGGCGCACCAGCAGGTCAATCGCCTGCCGGATGGTCGGCCGGCTGACGGAGTAGATGCTCTCCAACTGGCGTTCGGAGGGGATGGGTTGGTGCGCCTCGAATTTGCCGCTGGCGATGCTTTCCCGCAGGATGTTCGCCAATTGGTAATAACGCGGTAAGAAATCGTTGGGGTCAATCATGTCAGGCATGGTTTTCGATCCCGGGTCCCAAAAGACAATCTGGTAATAACCAGTCAGATTATCGTTTTATTTGCAGCCACTGTCAAGACACTTATGAATATCGTTCTTCATGCAAGGGGTTGATTAATGGTTATCATAAAAACAAAACCGCCCATTCAGGCGGTCTGAGTGGCGAGGGTGAGACTTGAACTCACAACCAAGGGCTTATGAGAACTTGAAGTGTCCCTTGGACGCCTCCATCCAAAGTAATGCTCACAGAGCATTTCTTTTGGTTCGAGATTTTTATAATCTCTTGGATTTTTAAATTTCTTCTAGTCAACACTTTATATTGACTGATCTCTCTCACAAATCTAGTATATCAGAATTTTGTTCGCTTATCAAACCCAATCTGGGTATCCAGTAACTCCAACTAATGCACGTCTCAAAATTATAGTCCTATAGAAGATTTCTTCTTGTGATTTCTTTTCAATGCGAGCCAATTTCTTGTCCACATGACTTATTCTCCATGCAACAAGTGGTTCAGCATAAGCGAGGATGTTTTTAGGTTTTAGGGAATATCGAAAGTACCGCACGAGAATCTCAACTAGTTTATGCTGCTTGAACTCAAGTCGGCTCAGTTTTAATGGTGTGTTCAGTTCAGTTTCACGTAATTTCGATAATACATGACGAGGTAGCCATTCATCATTGCGTATATTTTTCACCCCAGGGTTCACATGAAAATGAAACGGGTTTACCACGTCCAGAAATCTCCATAAATCAGAATCCCATTCTCTCCAGCCTTGATAATGGTTAACACTGTCCATATATTCTTTAGATAGACTAAGGTAATAATCCAGTAGTGTAAACTATTTTCTGTAATTTCTACAAAAGAGTAGGTCAAGTGTTATCCTCACGGTTGAGACACCAAAAGGAGAGACACCATGACCTACCGAGAGGATTTTACCCTACCCGCTGAACTTCT
>JBFMCM010000347.1:0-2598 GCA_040754355.1 Chloroflexota bacterium
GTCCGCTTGGGATATCCGGGTCCGGCTGACGAGGTGGACATCCTTGGCCGTCAGCAGGTTCAGCACCCGGTCGAGAGTCTGAAGACGATCATAAACGTGGATTACTTGCTAGAGGCAATTGATGCAGTCAAGCATGTCCATGTTTCGGAGCCGGTTAAACGCTACGCGGTAGACCTGGTCAATCGGACGCGCCAGCACGAGGATGTGTACTTGGGAGCCAGCCCGCGCGGATCGCTGGGGCTCTTCCGCGTTGGCCAGGTACTGGCCGCACTGGAGGGCCGCAAGTTCGTTTTACCAGACGATGTCAAAAAAGCGGCAGTGCCGGTTCTGGCACATCGCGTCATCCTGGGCCCAGAGGCACGTTTACGTGAGTTGACTGCTGAACGCATTGTTCAAGAGATTCTTGAGAGCCAACCTGTTCCCGGCGGAGATTTTGTTTCTTGATATTGATTTGCCTTTATATAGCATGAACCCTTTAGGATGTTGATGAGAACTCTCTCTAAAGTAAGTTGGTCCCTGCTAGTAATGGTTGTTCTAGGTGGCGTTGCATGGATCGCCACTGGGAACACTATTTTCCTTCGCCTCGTATACCTTGGTTTCATCCTGATTATTGGGGCAGGCTTGTGGTCCGCTTCTTTGGCGCGCGGTATCCAAGTCAGGCGTGATGCGCGATTGTTGAGGGCGAGCGTCGGAAAGGTGTTCGAAGAACGGTTCGAAGTGAGAGTCAGCACATGGCCAGGATGTCCCTGGTTAGAGATCGTAAATCAGTCCACCTTGCCAGGCGCGGCGGGTTCGCGACTGCTGACTCGTATTGGAAAAGGGGAACATCGCTTATACAACGCACGCACCATCCTGATACAGCGTGGAGCATTCTCGCTTGGACCAACAATCATTTCGACTGGTGATCCATTCGGTTTATTCCCCGTAGAGAAGCGTATACCCGCTGCGGAGACCCTGATTGTCCTGCCGATGACATTTCCCATCTCCGAGTTCCCGCCGCCTCCGGGGCTGTTGCCAAGCGGCAAGACTATCCGCACGAAGACGGCCGATGTCACCCCCCATGCCGCAGGGATTCGCGAGTACGTGCCCGGCGATCCGATGAAACGCATCCACTGGCCCAGCACAGCGCGGCGCGGCCGGTTCATGGTCAAAGAATTCGAACAGGACCCGCAGGCTGAGATCTGGCTTTTCGTGGATGCCCAGCGCGAGGTTCATGCCCGTCAGGCGGAGGAGAAGCAGACGCCGATCGAAGAGAAACTCCTGCTTCGTAAGCCAAAGGTCAACCTGCCATGCGACACATTCGAGTATGCCTTGAGCGCGGCCGGGTCGCTGGCGCAGCACTTCCTGCGCAGCCGCCGCTCGGTGGGGCTGGCGTGTTCGTCCGCCAGGTTCACCATCCTTTCAAGCGAGCGAGGCGAACGGCAACTTGGCAAGGTTCTGGAAACCCTGTCTTTTCTCCAGCCCGACGGCAACATGCCTGTGCTTGGGTTGGTAACCATGCAGGCAAAACTTCTGCCCTTGGGAGCAGGAGTCATTCTCATCACACCTTCCGCCAATCCGGAACTCTTGCTTGCTGTGGAAAACCTCCAACGCCGCGGCCTGCGCCCGGTGGTGGTTTTGATCAAGGCGGAAACATTCGGCGGAATGGGAGGCAGTGCAGCAATTGCTGCCGGCCTTCTGAATTACAATGTGCCGGTTTGCCAGATCGGTTTTGGGGACGAACTCGGTGCACAACTTACCCTCCCGGCATATTACTTTCAGGGCAGGTATTACCCAAAATATTATTTTTCGGTGCGAGTATAAATGGCGACTATTCATACTTTTGACTTGAACTTCATGGGGCGCAAGGGCGATATCGCCACTTACCTGATCCCGCATTCAGGCGGCGCGGCGCTTGTGGACCCGGGGCCTGAGTCCACACTCCCGGCATTGACCGCCGCTTTGGGCGAATTCGGTTTTTCACCGTCCGACGTGACACATGTGCTGTTGACCCATATCCACCTCGACCACGCCGGGGCGGCGGGCTGGTTCGCAGGGCAGGGGGCGCAGGTGTGCGTCCATCCGGTCGGGGCTCCGCACATCTCGAATCCGGAAAAACTCCTCGCCAGCGCCTCCCGTCTCTATGGCGAGAAGATGAACGAGATGTGGGGCGATATGAAACATGTCGCCGCGGCGCGCCTGATCGAGGTCCAGGATGAGATGGAAATCGTTGCCGGTGAGATGCGCATCTGCGCGCTGCATACTCCCGGTCACGCGGAGCATCATGTCTCCTACGTTTTCCAGGATGTGATTTTCTCCGGGGATGTGGGCGGCGTGAGATTTTTAGACAGCAAGTTCGTTTACCTTCCGTTTGTTCCACCGGAGACTCACCTGGAGAAGTGGCGTTCCAGTTTGAAACGGATGGTTGCAACCGGATGCAGATGTATTGCTCCGACCCATTTTGGAATCTACAGCGACGCGAACGAACATTTGACGCGGGCTGTCAATTTCCTTGACGATGTAGAAACCTGGTTGGAACAAAACATGCCAGAAATACACGATGTAGAATTGCTGGAGGCGCGTTACACTGATTTCCTGGAGGCACATACTGTAGACGCG
>JBFMCM010000348.1:0-4481 GCA_040754355.1 Chloroflexota bacterium
CGAGCCGCAGGTGAGCGAACTGGAATCGACCCTCAAGTCCATGCTTGTTCCCAAGGACCCACGCGACGAAAAGAACGTGTTTGTCGAAATCCGGGCCGGTGCCGGCGGCGAGGAAGCCGCCCTCTTCGCCGCGGACCTGTTCCGCATGTACACACGCTTCGCCGAGCGCCAGGGCTGGAAATACGAGATGATGTCCTCCAGCGACATCGGCATCGGCGGCTACAAGGAAGTCATCTTCGAGATTCGCGGGCGTGCGGCCTTCTCGAAGTTGAAGTACGAGTCCGGTGTGCACCGCGTCCAGCGCGTCCCGGCCACGGAGGCCTCCGGCCGCATCCACACCTCCACGGCGACGGTGGCCGTACTGGCCGAGGTGGAGGAAGTGGACATTGCCATCCCCGAATCGGACATCGAGATCGAAGTCTTCCGCTCTTCGGGGGCGGGCGGCCAGAACGTGCAGAAGAACTCCACCGCTGTGCGCCTGTACCACAAGCCGAGCGGCATGGTCATCACCTGCCAGGACGAGCGCTCCCAGTTGCAGAACAAGACGCGCGCCATGTCCATCCTGCGGGCGCGGCTGTACGAGATGGAAGAGGAGAAACGGCGTTCGGCCATCGAGTCCGACCGGCGCTCACAGGTGGGGACAGGCGAACGGTCCGAGAAGATTCGCACCTACAATTTTCCGCAGAACCGCGTCACCGACCACCGCATCGGGCATTCCATCTTCAACCTGCCCGCCGTGATGGATGGGAATATTGACGAGTTCATCAGCGAACTCTCCACCCGCGACGAGGCCGAACGCCTGGCCTCCTCCGGCTTCGACGACGGGAAATGAATAGTAGGGACACGATATATCGTGCCCCTATTTTTTGGAGGACATATGAAAAATTCAAACCCCTTCCACCAATTCCTGGCCGACGATTGGGAAATGCGCATGCAGGCCGACCCGCTCTTCGCCACCGTCACCGGCGACAATCGCTTCAATGACCGCCTGCCCGACATCTCCGAAGCCTATTATGCTAATTACCTCGCTTCCCTGCGCGGGTTGGAGAAACGCCTCGGCCAGTTCGAGCGCGCCTGCCTGCCTCCCACAGACCAGTTGAACTACGACATCTATGCCCGTCTGCTGGCCAACGAGATCGGTCTGCTTGGTTTCCACGCCTACCGCATGCCCATCTCGAAAGCGGGCGGTTTCCACGTCTATTTTCCCGAACTCTACCTGCAAATGCCGATGGTCACGCAGCAGGATTATGAAAATTATATTTCCCGCCTGGCAGCCTTCAAACGATATGTGGAAGGTCACCTGGAGATCATGCGCGCCGGTTTGCGAGAGGGACAAATTCCGCCGCGCGTCACGTTGGATGGCATAAGCGACTCGATTCGGTCTCATATCGTGGATGATCCAGCCCGCAGCCTGTTCTACAGGCCTTTCGAGCAGTTCCCCGCTTCGGCCTCCGGACCCGCAGCCGGGCGGCTGAAAAAAGCCGGCCTGGCTGCCATCCGCGAGTCGGTCCTGCCCGGCTACGCGGCTCTGCTGCGCTTTGTCGAGGACGAATACCTGCCAAATGCCCGCAGCACCATCTCCGCGGCCGACCTGCCGGATGGCCGCGACTATTACCGGCTGTGCATCCGCCACTTCACCTCGCTGGACCTGACGCCGGAGGAAATCCACCAGACCGGGTTGGATGAAGTACGCCGCATCCAGGCCGAGATGCAGGCCGTCATCCGCCAGGTGGGTTACGAGGGCGATTTCAAATCCTTCGTGGAATTCCTGCGCAGCGACCCGCGCTTCTACGCGTCCACCCCGGAAGTCCTGCTGGAGAAGACCGCCCTCGTCCTGAAACGCATGGACGGCGAACTGCCCGGCCTGTTCAAGACCCTGCCGCGCCTGCCTTACGGCATCCGTCCCATCCCAGACTACGCTGCGCCCGGCAATACCACCGCCTACTACCAGCCCGGCGCGGGCGACGGCTCGCGCGCCGGCTATTACTACGTCAACACCTACGACCTGAAAAGCCGCCCATTCTATGAGATCGAGGCGCTCTCCCTGCACGAAGCCGTCCCCGGCCACCACCTGCAACTCGCCCTCCAGCAGGAACTAGACCTGCCCAACTTCCGCCGCTTCAGTGGTTTCACCTCCTTCGTCGAAGGATGGGCGCTCTATTCCGAGCGGCTCGGCCTCGAGACCGGCTTCTACACCGATCCCTACAGCAACTTCGGCCGCCTCTCCTATGAAATGTGGCGCGCCTGCCGCCTGGTGGTGGACACCGGCATCCATGCCCTCGGCTGGACGCGTCAGCAGGCGATTGACTTCATGGCCGAGCGCACCTGCCTGACCCTGCTCAACATCGCCAACGAAGTGGACCGCTACATCGCCTGGCCGGGGCAGGCATTGGCTTATAAAATCGGCGAGATCAAGATCCGCCAACTGCGGGCGCAATCCGAGAAAAAACTCGGGGCGAAGTTCAACCTGCGTGAATTCCACGATGTCCTGCTCACCAGCGGCGCGGTGCCGCTCGACGTACTGGAAAGCATGGTGACCGCCTGGGTGGAACGCTGCAAATGACCCATCTCTCTGCCTGCCTGGAGGAACTTTCCCGGCGGCTGCGTCCGCTTTCGGACACCCCCGACCTGGACGCGCAGGTTCTGCTGGCGCGTTCCCTCAACCGGTCACGCGCCTGGCTGGCAGCCCATCCCGAAGCGCGGCTGGACCCGAAGCCTGCCGCCGCGTTGGAGGCCTCCGTCCAACGCCTGGAGCGCGGCGAACCGCTCCCCTATGTGCTAGGCGAGTGGGAATTCTTCGGGCTTGCCTTTGAAGTCACCCCCGATGTGCTCATCCCACGCCCGGAGACAGAGTTGCTCGTGGAGAGAGCCATATTCTGGCTCCGTCATCGCCCGACGTTGAAACGTCGGGCTACAGAAGCGAAGTCCGCTGAAGCGGACTCTCTTCCGCGCGTACTGGATATCGGCACCGGCTGCGGTTGCATTGCCATTTCGCTGGCCGTAAACGTCCCGGGAATCCAGGTGACCGCCACCGACATCTCCCCGGCTGCGTTGGAAGTGGCGCGCAGGAACGCCGTCAAGCAGCATGTCGCCGAGCAAATTATTTTCCTTGAAGCCGACCTGATCCCGGAATCAGACCGTGGACCACTGACCGCAGACCGTGAGGTACTGTCCACCGTCCACGGTCCTCGGTCTTATGATCTCATCGCTGCCAACCTGCCCTACATCCCCACCCAGACTTTGCGCACCCTGCCTGTTTACACCCGCGAACCCCCGCTGGCGCTCGACGGCGGCGCGGATGGCTTGGACCTCATCCGCCGCCTGCTGGCGAAAGCCCCAGCACTACTTGCGCCTGGCGGATTGATGCTGCTCGAAATCGAGGCCTCCCAGGGCCCGGCGATCCTTTCGTTAGCCTATGGTGCCTTCGAGCAGGCGGAAATCCATTTGCATCAAGACTTGGCCGGGCATGACCGGTTGTTAGAAATCAAAATTTGACAGAATCCTCCCGCGGGGTCTGTCCTGAGCAAAGCGAAGGATCAAAACCTGCGGGAGAATGGGATACAGGTTTATGGATACCGAAATTCTTCCTGTTGCTTCCCCCGATGCTTTACGCCTCTCCCTGGAAATCCTGCGCCGCGGCGGACTGGTCGCCTTCCCCACCGACACGGTCTACGGCCTCGGCGCGCTGGCCTTCGACGGGACAGCCGTCGAGAGCATCTACACGGCCAAGGACCGCCCGATGGAAAAAGCCGTCCCGGTGCTGCTCGGCAGCGCAGACGATTTACCGAAGGTCGCTGCAAATGTCCCTGAGATGGCGTTGACGCTGGCTGCCCTTTTCTGGCCCGGCCCGCTGACGCTGGTCATCCCGAAGCACCCGGATTTGCCCGAGGCCGTTTCAGCCACCGCAACGGTCGGGGTGCGCGTCCCGGACCACGCCGCGGCCCGGGCGCTGCTGCAGGCTGCCGGTCCGCTGGCGGCGACCTCAGCCAATTTATCGGGTCAGCCCAGCCCGTCAACGGCAGAAGAAGTCCGGTCGCAATTAGGCGGGCGTATCCCACTCATCCTCGATGGAGGCAGGACCCCCGGCGGAGTCCCATCCACCGTGGTGGACTGCCTCGGCCCAGAACCAAAAGTCTTGCGGGAGGGGCCGATTTCCGGCCAGGATATATTCAAATCCCTGGGATTCGCATGAAAAAACTCTCACCTGCTTTTAAACCCGCGTTCAGGTTCCTTTTATCTTCATGAATATAATAACGGTTGCATTCTCCTCTTGCTAAACCGCCACTGGCCTGGGACGGCCACTGGCGGTTTAGTGTTTAATGGGTATGAAATCCCGATTTACGATAACGGCCAGGTGGGTAAAACATCAATTTCCAGTCCATCCACATGACCAAGCGCATAACGAAAATACCCGGCGGCGGCCACCATAGCAGCGTTGTCGGTGCAATAACGCAGGGGCGGGATGTGGACGCGGAACTCGG
>JBFMCM010000349.1:0-3842 GCA_040754355.1 Chloroflexota bacterium
CCCCGCGGAGATCTTCCGCTCGGTGGAGACAACGTCAATTTCGCTGACCGAACGGATGAACTCCGTCTTGCCAGCCGCGAACGGGCCTGTGACAACCATTTTAACGGTTTGCATAACTGCGACCTCTGAATAATTTATAGGGACCTGATGCGGGAAATAAGACGGTTCACCAGGTTTTTCTGTTCTTCCTTATCCTCCGTAGGGAAGATGCGAACTTGTTGTAAAGGGGGCGCACCCTCCAGGCGGCAGATTTCCACCAGCCCGGCCTGCAGGAGGCCATAGACAATGCGCCGGATTTCCAGGTCATTCATCTTGGTGGCACTGGCAATCTGCCGAATGGTGTTGCGCGGATTGATAAAGGAAACGACCCGCCATTCTTCCACGCTCAGATTCACATTGCGCAGATTGCTCCCCGGCCGGTCGGTGAACTTGAGTGCCATGTCCAGACTGGGGATTTCATCCTGCAACTGCTCCCACTCCCGCATCTGGCGTGAGCCTTCGATGATCAGGTTCTCGAGGTCCAGGCGAACGCTGATGCGGTCATCCGGGGGCATGAGTTCATTCTCAAAGTGGAAAAACCCCTCCACCCAGGTGAACAGCCGCTGGACGATGTCGGCAAAGTATTGCTGAAGGCTGGTGAGAATGTCCTCCTGCGTCATATATCCAGCGTTTATCAGCAGGAGGCCAAGTTCCTTGTCAGATATATGGTTGGCGCGCTGCTGGATGGCCTTGAATTGGCCGGAGGAAAGTTTATTGGAATTATGCAAGATGGAGGCCAAACCGCTGACGACTTGCCCCACCTGTGCGTATGCCAGTTTTCCATCACGAAAAGCAACCTGGGCGGTTTCAGTCGGGCCTTCGACAACCAAAGTCCCGGTTTTTTGCGCCAGGTTGATCAAATTCAGCAATTGAGTGATGGTGAAGTCTCTTAGATTTCCTCGCAGCGCCATTGGGCCTCGAGCTGACCGATGGTATCAAAAATGTAAAATGATTATACATGGAGGAACGTCCTGCGTCAAAGGGGCAAAGACTATCAAAACCGTATGTTATAATTTTTTCAATTGCAGACAGGAGAAACCATGTTGAGAATATCCATTACCTATTGCATGGTCTGACATTATACTGACCGGGCCGTGAGCCTGGCAAATGATCTCCTCAAGAAGTATGAACCGGAGATCGAAAGTATCACTCTCGTCCCCTCGGATGGAGGCAGGTTCGAGGTCCAAGTGAACGATACGCTGGTATATTCCAAACTCCAGACTGGCCGCCACGCCGAACCGGGCGAGGTCGCCGGGCTGGTGGAAAAATTCATCACGTAGGGGCGACGTTGCATCGCCCGCGCGAGGTATCTATGACAAAGAAAGGCCGCGTTTTTTCCGGCATCCGCCCCACCGGGCGCGCCCACCTGGGCAACTACCTGGGCGCGTTCAAGAATTATGTTGCCCTGCAAGACGATTACGAGTGCGTCTACTGCATTGTGGACGTCCATGCCCTGACCACGGTCGAGGACACACTCAACCTGAAGCAGAATACCTATGATCTGGCCCTCGACCTGCTCGCTGTGGGAATTCGTCCGGAGGAGACCATCCTGTTCGTGCAGAGCCACGTCCCGCAGGTGATGGAACTGCATACCATCCTCTCGATGGTCACCCCGCTCGGCAAACTGACCGACCTGCCGACCTTCAAGGAGAAGGCGCGCCAGCAGCCGCACAACATCAACTACGGGCTGGTCGGCTACCCGGTCCTGATGACCGCCGACATCGTGCTGTACAAAACGGACCTCGTGCCGGTCGGCGTGGACCAGGCTCCGCACCTGGAATTTGCGCGCGAAACCGTCCGCTCGTTCAACTACCGCTACAATACAAAAGCGCTTATCGAACCGCAAATGAAGGAGGCGGAGGTCCCCAAGGTGCTCGGCATAGACGGCAAAGAGAAAATGAGCAAGAGCCTCGATAACCAGATCGAACTGGCCTGCACGCCGGAAGAGACCCGCCAGCGCGTGATGTTGATGGTCACCGACCCGGCGCGCATCAAGCGCACCGACCCCGGCAATCCGGATGTTTGCAATGTCTTCACCATGCATAAGGTTTTCACGCCGAAGGAGGACGTGGAGAGGATCAACGTCGAATGCCGCCGGGCAGGCATCGGCTGCGTGGACTGCAAAAAAATCTTTGCCGAGAACCTGAATAAAGCGCTCGAACCCTTCCGCGCCAATCGCCTCGACCTCGCCTCACACCCGGACCGTGTGACTGCCATCCTCGAAGACGGCGCCTCCCGCGCCCGGGCCATCGCAGAGAAGACGATGGAAGAGGTACGCGAGGCGGTGCAATTGCCATGATCAATTCGTAGGGGCGACGAAACGTCGCCCCTACTTTATAACCAATATGCGCATCCTTCTCCAACGCGTCATCCATGCCAGCGTCACCGTGGACGGCAAGATCATCGCCGCCATCGGCCGCGGACTGGTCGTCCTGCTCGGTATCGGGGAAGGAGATACCGAGGAACAGGCGCGTTTCCTGGCGGAGAAAGTTGCCCAACTACGCATCTTCGAGGACAGCGCCAGCAAGTTCAACCTGTCCCTGCTGGATGTAAAAGGCGAGGCGCTGGTCGTCTCACAATTCACGCTCTACGGCGACGCGCATAAAGGACGCCGTCCCTCTTTCTCTGACGCGGCCAGACCGGAGATTGCTGCCCCGCTGGTGGAGAAATTCGCAGATTTCCTGCGCACGCAGGGTGTGCCGACCCAGACCGGCGTTTTCGCCGCGCACATGCTGGTGGAAATCGTTAACGATGGGCCGGTCACCATCTGGTTGGAAAAGTAGGGGCAAACCGCGACTATCCCTTCTGGCCGCACCGGAATGATAATTTGTATAACTAGGCTTCTTCAATTTCATAATTCATAAATAGCGATGTGGGTGAATGTCACCCGAATGAAAATGAGGTATAGATACGGGAAGCCGTTCGCACTCTTTCTCCACTAATCCAACTCTATTTCAAGTTACAACACCGCAAAGGCCGCCGCTTGACGATATAGAAAGGTTGTGCTAGTATCACTCCGAAATGCCCTGTTACGCCGAATTTGCAGGAGGAAAGCATGTCTAAGAAACTCATCTGGATTCTCATCATCGCGCTGGCAGTTATCTTATTGCTTTCTGCCTGCGAACGTTCCGCGGTTACACCCCAGTACCAGGCTACGCCGACAACCGGTACAAGCGCGGCCTTGCCGACGATCGCCATCAACGACGCCTACAAGACCCAGACAGCGGCCGGCACCGTCACTGCCCTCGTCATGACCATGCAGCCCGGCGGTCTATTGGCTACACCCACCGGACCAACACCCACACCAACCTGGACACTCGTGGGCGGAGTGACCCTTACGCCTACGAAAAGCCCCACCTCCACCCTGGGCGGGAATCCTTCCGCACCCACTCCCACCCCGGGGCGACCAGCCTCCTATACGCTCCAGGAAGGGGAATTCCCCTACTGCCTCGCCCGGCGCTTCAACGTGAATCAGGATGAACTGATACAATTGAATGGTCTGACCCCGGCCCAGGCCGAGAGTCTACAGGTCGGTTTTGTTCTGCAAATCCCTCAGAGCGGGAATCCCTTTGTCGGTACACGCGCCCTCAACCCCCACCCGACCACCTACACAGTCCAAGTAGACGATACCATTTATTCCATCGCCTGCCGCTACGGCGATGTTGATCCGATCTATCTGGCTGCATATAATGGGATTGTTACACCCTACGTGCTCCAAACCGGCCGGGTGCTGAACATCCCCTAAAACCAGCGTTTCCCTACCGACCCAGGCGGAGGCGACCCTTTGCCTGGGTCTTTTTTTC
>JBFMCM010000350.1:0-9381 GCA_040754355.1 Chloroflexota bacterium
CCCTGGGCGTGCGCAACATCCTGTGCATCTCCGGCGACAGCATGAAACTCAGCCCTGCACCGCGCGGCCGGATGGATATTGTTGACCTGGATTCGGTCCAGACGCTGTGGATCCTGCGCCGGATGCGCGACGAGGGCCGCTACCTCGACGGGCGCGAGATGAAATTCCCCCCGCAATTCTTCCTGGGCGCGGCGGCTTCGCCCTTTGCTTCGGATGTGCGTTTCCAGGCTTTGCGCGAGCATAAAAAGGTCAACGCCGGGGCGCAGTTCTTCCAGACCAACCTGGTCTTCGACGCTGACCGGATGGAAACCTGGCTGAATGAGTTGGCGAAGCGCGGCGTGTTGGACAAGGTTTACATCCTGATTGGTATCACGCCGCTTAAAACACTCAAGATGGCAAAGTATATGAATGACGAGGTTCCGGGAGTCGTTGTCCCGGAGGCGCTGCTCGAGCGCATGGCGTCTGCCGAGGAGGCCGGGAATGGGCCCGAGGAAGGCGTGAAGATTGCCCTCGAACTGATCGAACGGGTCATGAAATTGCGCGGACAAGGTATTCATGGTCTCCACCTCATGGCGGTCGGATGGGAAGAGATCGTCCCGCGCCTGGTGACCGAGGCAAGGCTGGCACCTGGATAGGGCAGGAATACATTCCCTTGACAGTTCTTGGAAAATATATACAATTAGTTCAATGATACAATTAGTACAATTTTGGAGATTGGCGTGAATATACTTGTAATCCTGCATGCCCTGAATGGACTGCTGATGATTGCCATGCCCATTAGCCTGGCAATCTTCTTGACCCGCCGCTGGAAGATGGGGTGGGGCGTCTGGTGGATTGGCTTCGCCACCTTCATCATTTCCCAGGTTGGGCATATCCCGTTCAACTGGGGGGCTGGGCTGCTGCTCAATCAGTCCGATCTGGTTTATTGGTCGCTGCTTGCGCAGCAGGTCTTCAACGCCGCCTTCCTGGGGTTAAGTGCCGGGATCTTCGAAGAAGTTTCCCGTTATCTTGTCCTGCGCTTTTGGGCGAAGAAAGCCCGATCCTGGCAAAATGGCGCCCTCTTCGGGGTCGGTCATGGAGGTTCCGAAGCCATCATCCTTGGCGTGCTTGTTTTACTGACATATACCTCCATGCTGGCGATCCGTGGGACGGATTTGTCCACACTTGTCCCTTCTGACCAGCTGGAATTGGCTCAGCAGCAAGTGCAGGCTTACTGGTCGATCCCCTGGTATGATTCTTTACTCGGTGCTGTGGAACGCTTTTTCGCCATCCCGGTGCAGATTTCACTGGGAGTGATCGTCATGCAGACCTTCATCCGGAAAAAGATCCGCTGGCTCTTCCTTGCCATCCTTTATCATGCAGTTGTAGACGGGACGGTTGTCTTTCTTATGCCAACACTGGGTAGGTATTGGACAGAAGCGCTGGTGGGCGGCTTCGCGCTCCTCAGCCTAGCGATCATCTTCCTCCTCCGCCAGCCCGAACCGGCACTAATCCCTGAACCTGTGTCCGCACCGACATCAACCATGACCATTAAGCCAGTGGAAGAGACTCCTGAAAATTTGGATAATTCCCGTTATCAGGGATAGCCTTATGATTCACACTGAAAACCTGACCAAGCGTTTCAAAGAAACCCTGGCCGTGGACGGCCTCAGCCTCGACATCCACGAGGGCGAGGTCTTTGGTTTCCTCGGCCCGAACGGCGCCGGGAAGACCACCACCGTCCGCATGTTGACCAGTCTCATCGGCCCGACCTCCGGCGCGGCCACCGTGGCCGGATTCCCCATCGGCCAGCAGGACACAGATATTCGACGCAATGTGGGCGTGCTGACCGAGACGCCGGGAATGTACGACAACCTGTCCGCCGAATACAACCTGCGGATTTTTGCCGACCTGTACGAGGTCCGCGACGCCGCCGGGCAGGTGGAAAAGTACCTCAAGATGCTGGGTCTCTACGACCGTCGTCTGGACTCGGCTGGGACCTTTTCCAAAGGCATGAAGCAAAAATTGGCGATCGCGCGCGCCCTCCTGCACGAGCCGAAGATCGTCTTCCTCGACGAGCCGACCGCGGCCCTCGACCCGGAAGCCGCGCACCTGGTCCGTGACTTCATCGCTGAATTGAAGAAAGAAGGCCGGACGATTTTCCTATGCACCCACAACCTGGACGAAGCCGACCGCCTGTGTGACCGCATCGCCGTCTTCAAGAGCCGTTTGCTGGTGGTGGATACCCCGGCCAACCTGCGGGCTTCTCTTTTCGGGCGCAAGGTTGTCTTTCACCTGGGTCTTGCAGACGAAAAATTAGTCCAGGCTTTACGTGCCCTGCCGTTCGTGCGCGAGGCTCGCCTGGTTGATAATAAATTGGTGATTACCCTGGAAGACCCGGAGTCCCACAACCCTGAAATAGTGCGCTTGCTGGTAGGCATGGGCGCGGACGTCCAGTTCGTCGGCGAAATGCGCCACTCGCTGGAAGATGTGTATTTGCAGTTAGTAAAGACAGCATAAAGTCTGTAGACAGGGTTCCCACGCCATGTCGGGACGGCCTGGGAGCCGTCCCTCTCGGAGTTATCATGAACAAGATCAAAACCATCATTCGCAAAGAATGGGCCGAAGTGTTCAAGAACCGGATGGTCATCTTCACGGTCGCCTTTCTGCCCTTGTTGATGACCGCCATCCCGCTCGGCATCATCTTCGGGACGCGCGAGATCGGCTCGGACGCCGCCGGCCAGACCAGCCTGGACGCTGAAATGCCATCTGAATTGACGGACACCATGTGCCCCGAAGGATTGACGGGTGCCGATTGTTTCCAGGTGTTCCTGGTCAGCCAGTTCATGATGATGTTCATGATCATCCCGGTTGCCATCCCTGTGACCATCGCAGCGTACTCCATTGTGGGCGAGAAAACCACCCGCAGCCTCGAGCCGCTTCTTGCCACCCCCATCACCACCATCGAGTTATTGGTCGGGAAATGCCTGGCGGCTGTCATCCCGGCAGTTTTGGCAACCTATGCGGCCTTTGGCTTGTTTGCGCTTGGCTCCTGGATACTCATCGCTGATAAAATCCTCTTGACCGCCTTGTTGGACGCTCGCTGGCTGATTGCCATCTTCATCGTCGGGCCGCTCATGGCCGTCATGGCTGTGACCTTTGCCCTGATGGTTTCGTCGCGCGTCACCGACCCGCGCGTGGCCGAACAGGTTTCGATGGTCATTATCGTCCCAGTGCTGGCCGGTTTCTTTGGCCAGATGGCCGGGTTGTTCGTCTTGAACGCGACGGTCATCACCTGGGTGGCAATAGTCATGCTGGTGCTGGATGCAGGACTGGTTTACCTGGCGGTCAACGTCTTCCAGCGTGAACAAATCTTGACCCGATGGAAATAAATCTTTGGAGTCCGGCGACTTGTCGCTGGGTAAATTAGTGATATGAAAAAAATAGCCATCGTCCTTTTCCTTGCCTTGACCCTCTGCCTGCTAGCTGTTTCCTTGGCCTTCGCACAGGACGAAAGCATCACCCTGAAACTCTCGCGCGACTTCGGTTACTCTTCAGGAACAGGCGATATCCAGGGTTTGTTTTCCATGAAGGTGACGGGTCCGGACAATTTGGTGCGCGTCGAATTCTACATTGATGAAACGATGGTTGGCGAGGATGCAGAATCCCCCTTTCGCATCCAGTTCAGCACCGACGATTACCCGCTAGGCCTGCACGACCTTTATGCCATCGGTTACACCAGTGATGGACAGGAACTGCGCTCGCGCCTCCTGACCGGCAACTTCGTCAGCGCAGACGAGGGATGGGGAGCCGCGAGCAAGATCATCCTCCCGATGGCTGTCATCCTGTTGGTTGCTATAACGTTGGCTGTCATTGTTCCGGCCATCGTCACGCGCGGCAAACTGGAGCACCTACCCCTCGGCGAAGAACGCACCTACGGAATCCGCGGCGGAGCAATCTGCCCGAAGTGCCACCGACCTTTCGCGATGCACCTGTGGGGGCTGAATTTGGGACTGTCGCGCTATGATCGCTGTCCATACTGCGGTAAATGGAGCGTGGTACGCGTTCAGTCACTGGCAATACTGCGCGAGGCAGAGAAGGCGGAACTAACCTGGGCAGAGGTCGAAGCCCCTCCTGCTTCTGAAGAAGACAAACTTCGCAAAGAATTGGACGACTCGAAGTATCAAGGCATGTAAACAACACTCCCGGAGGTCTTGAAGACCCCCGGGAGTGTTTGCCTTTCAATTGTTGCGTTTCTATTCGCCTGCGCCCACTGGCTCGTCCGTCACGGCGAATGTACCAGTATCCGGGTCCACCCAGATGGGCTTTTCGTTGCGCAGCAGGTCAACCAGGTGGTGAGCGGCCTGCGGGTCGAGCGCATCGAACGTGAACGAGCCTCCCTCCTCGAAAACAACAACGATGTCGGTCTTCCCGGCCTTGGGCCCGGTTTTGAAATAGGCTACCCGGTACCGGCGGATAGGTTTGTAAGTCATAGCGACACCTAGCGGTGCAAATTCGGGGCGGCGATGAAGGACAACCCCTTCTCGGTCAGCGCCCGGGCCGTGCGGTTGGCGGCCTCCACCTTGTCCATGAAATTCAACTGCATGTTATCCCAATCTCCACTCTCGATGACTTCCTTCTTCTCGCGGAAGTAGTCGAGAATATCGGAGGGGTGGGCGCGGGTGACGTCCACTTCCGGGCCGGCGCCCTCGTGCTTGGCGGCGATGTTGGCTACATGGTCGGCAATCTCCACTAGTTCAGGCAGCCGGTCATATGGTTGGATGACGATGCTCTTCCATGTTTCAGTGATATGGTGTTCGAAGCGGATGACGCGCTCGAAGCCGAGCGCCTTGCGGAACTGGGCGGTCAGTTCCATGGTCTGGTTGTTGATCGAGTTGGACCAGTTGAAACCGATCAGCGGGCTGGTCCCGTCATCGCGGCTGAAAAGTTTCGCCATGGTCATGATCCACAAGGCGTGATAAGGATTGTCCGAACCGAAATAGACCGAGATCTTGAACTGGATGTCCACGCCCAGGCGATAGAGCAGGAAGCCGAGCAGGATCGTCCCAGCGTTGAAGTTGAGCACGTGCTGGACGCCGAAGTTGGTGTAATAGTACAGGAATTCATCCAGCCACATCAGGGCGTGCTCGTTGGGCTGGCCGATGCCGCCGAAGTAGCCGGTGATAGTCGCCGGTCCGCCCAGGTGCAGGTTGGAACCGTCAGTGCCTTTCGTGTCGAGCGTCTCGACGAAGGAGGCCCCCATGATGTCCAGAGCAGCGACGATGGCGGGCAGGTCGCCGTCCTCCTCGGATTCCTTCATCTTGCGGACGGCGATGAAGCGACCGGGAACCAGGCTGCCGTCGCGGATGGCGCGTTCGCACATCGGGCGGATCCAGGGGAAGTATTGCAGCGCGCTGACCTCGAGCGTGACTGCCGAGGCGTCGGCGAAGGTCATGCCCTTCACGTGGTCGCCCAGGACCCGGGTCCGGTAGGCCGCGACCGAGGTGAACGCGCCCCGGTCGCGTTGTTCCATCAGCCATTTCAGGTCTTTGACGTAGTCTGCGTTCTTGGCTTCGACCTTTTTCAGCAAAGTTTCGAGTTTGCGGTTCTCGCGATGCTTGCGGTTGATCTCTTCCGGCGTGCCGTACTTGGCGACCACGGCCAGGAAGTCTTTCATCACCTGCGAGTTCGGGTCGGTGAAGATGGTGTTAATGGCATCCAGGCGGTCTTGGGGGATGGCGAGCAGTTTTTGTAGATCGGCCATTTTTCTCCTTGTTTTTATGTGTCTTTGCGAGGAGCGCAGCGACGAAGCAATCCCCAAATCGGCAAAGAGATTGCTTCGCGCTATCGGCGCTCGCAATGACATCAATCCAACATCTTCTTCAATTCATCGAACTCCTCATCCGGCACGGTGAACCAGTTCTCCGGCTGCGGGAACTGCTTGCTGGTCACTTCGCTGACGTAGCCCTTCAGCCCGTTCAGAATGACCTCGCTGGCGTTGCCGTAGACCTTGGCCATCTTCGGCTTGAACTTCGGATACAGGCCGAACATGTCATGGTAGATGAGCAGTTGACCATGGGCGTGCGGACCAGAACCGAGCGACATGATGATGCAATTTTCGGCGCGTTCGGTGATCAACTGACACAGTCGGTCGGGGATCATCTCGAACAGGATGGCGAAGGCCCCGGCTTTTTCGAGCGTCTTGGCGTCGTCTACGATTTTCTTGGCCAGCATGGCGGACTTGCCCTGGACGCGGAAACCGCCCAGCGCGCTGACGGATTGCGGCGTCAGCCCGAGGTGGCCGATGGCCGGGATGCCGGAATCCACGATGCCCTTGATGCGGTCGGCCATAGCCGCGCCGCCTTCGAGTTTGATGGCGTCGCAGCCGCATTCGGACATGAAACGGCCTGCATTGCGGATAGCCATCTCGACCGAGGGCTGATAGGTCATGTAGGGCATGTCGCCGACCACGAAAGCGGTCGGCGCGCCGCGGCGGACGGCCTGGGCGTGGCGCACCATGTCATCCATGGTGACGGGCAGGGTGCTGTCGTAGCCGAGCATGGTCATGCCCAGGCTGTCGCCGACCAGGATCATCTCCACACCGGCCTGTTCCTGCAGGTAGGCGGTGGGATAATCGTAACAGGTAAGCCATGTGATGGGCACACCATCCGCCACTTTTTTAAAGAGGTAGGGGAGGGTAATTTTTTTGCGGGGTTGGGGTTGTTCTTCTGCCATACACTACTCCTTGTTGGTTATTACCTCAAGTATAGATTGATTCGATGGTTGGGACAAGTTATAAGTGACATATTTTTTTTACTTCCGGTTATCAGTTTTTTGAGAAGTTTCAATATTCCCTTGACGTAAAATAGTTCTCCTGTATAATAGTTGCATTGTTCAACTAATATGTGAGGCAACTATGTCAGTCAAAATCCCGACCGACCAAATCATTGACAAATACTGGGAAACTGTTCCTCAGTCCTGGCACCGTACGCGAGCAGTCATCCGCGCCGCGGCGGCCGAGAAGTTCCATCTCACGGTGGAACAGTTCCAGGTCCTGCGCCGTATCCGCAAGGGGAGCGCCTCGGTCAGCGCGCTGGCCGAAGCCAGCGACACCAGCCGGGGGGCAGTCAGCAAGGCGGTGGACGCGCTGGTCAATAAGGGGCTGGTTTGTCGCAACCAGGACCCAAACGACAGGCGCAACATCCCGCTGGCGCTGACGGCCGAGGGGGAGCGCATCTTGAACGCCATCTATAACGAGGCCGAAACCTGGCTCTCGGTCCGCTTCGAGCGGCTGACCGGCAGCGAACGCGTCGTGCTGCTGGATGGCCTGGGCCTCCTGCATAAGGCATTTCTCGAGGATTGATTTTGCATACTTTAATTCCCAATATCCATTAACCATATTCCGTTGACCAGATTCCATTACCATAACCTATTTACCATCTTTATGAAACACCTCCTCAAACTCCATCCCTTCGTCAAGCCCTATCTGAGGCAGATTCTCTTTAACCTGCTGATACTTTTACTTATTACCGGCCTCTCGCTGGTGGTGCCCAACGTCATCCGTCTGGTCATTGACGACGGCCTGACGAACGGGGATGTGCCATTCATCGTTCGCTCAGCGCTCATCCTGCTGGGCTTGGGACTTGGGACAGCTGCGTTATCGTTTATCCAACGTTACCTGTCCGAATGGGTGGCTGCTTGCATCGGCTACGACTTGCGCACGCGCATGTACGACCACCTCCAGCACCTGCCGTTCACCTACCACGACCACGCCCAGACCGGTCAGCTCATCAGCCGCTGCATCGAAGACGTGCGCGCCATCCAGGGTTTCGCAGGCGGCAGCATCATCGAGATCATCCAACTGGTCTTCATGTCCGCCGGCGTGGTGACTCTGCTCTTCCTCAGCGATCCCTTGCTGGCGCTGATTGCCCTCCTGCCGCTCGCCCCGATGGCGATGATGACGAGCGACTTCGGCGGGCGCGTCACTCGCCTGTTCTACGCAGTGGATAACGCCTTGGGCGACCTTTCGGCTCGTTTGCAGGAAAATGTGACCGGGATCCAGGTGGTGCGTGCCTTCGCCCGCGAACCCTATGAGGTCGAGCGTTTCGACGAGACCAACCGCGCCTATTTTCGCTCGCGCATCAAGGTCATCGGGGAATGGTCGAAGGTGATGCCCACCACCAACCTGCTCATCGTTATGGGCACCATCCTCGTGCTCTGGTTCGGCGGGCAGATGGTGCTGGACAATCGCATGACGGTGGGCGAACTGGTGGCCTTCAACGCCTACCTGCTGATGCTTTCTGCGCCGGTGCAGCAACTGGCCTGGCTGGTCAACGCGGCCGGGGAAGCCAGTGCCGGGGCGCAGCGTGTCTTTGAGGTGCTGGAGACCGTGCCGGACATCCGTTTGCCGGAAAGACCGATTTTATTGGAAACGGTGCGAGGGGAGGTCGAGTTCCGTGACGTCAGCCTGGCCTATCAGGATGAGAAAAAGGAATCGCTGACCGGCATCAGCCTGCGGGTCGAACCCAACCGGACCGTAGCCCTGATCGGCCCGACCGGCTCCGGGAAGACCTCTCTGGTCAACCTCATTCCGCGCTTCTACGATGTGACCTCCGGCGCGGTGCTGGTGGACGGCGTGAACGTCCGCGACCTCGACCCGGTGGCGCTGCGGCGCTCGATCGGCATCGTCCTGCAGACCTCGCTCCTGTTCTCCGACACCATCCGCGAGAACATTGCCTATGGCCGCCCGGACGCTTCGATGGAAGAAATTGTTGCCGCCGCCGAGGCAGCCCAGGCGCATGAGTTCATCACAGGCTTTCCCAACGGCTACGAGACCGTAGTCGGTGAACGCGGCGTGACCTTGAGCGGCGGCCAGCGGCAGCGTATTGCCATTGCCCGCGCCCTGCTGATGGACCCGCGCATCCTCATCCTGGACGACTCCACCTCCAGCGTGGATACCCAGACCGAGCAAGCCCTCCAGTTGGCGCTCAAACGGTTGATGGAAGGACGCACGACGTTCGTCATTGCCCACAGGCTGGCCACCGTCCGCCGCGCCGACCTGATCCTGGTGATGGACAAGGGACGCATCGTCCAACAAGGGCGGCACGACGAGTTGTTGACTCAAGGCGGCCTGTACCGCGAAATCCACGACCTGCAGTTGAGCCAGTTTGTTGAAAGCATCGAGGAGCGTGAGGCGCTGGAAGTCCTCCAGCGCGAGCGCGATGCCCTGAAGAATCGCCGTTCAGCGGACAGATCGTTATCGTAGAGTCAAGTATTCTGAAAAAATGCCATATATCTACATTCTCCAATGTTCTGATGGTTCGTACTATACGGGCAGCACCAACGACCTGGATCGCCGCCTGTGGGAACATCAGGAGGGCTTGATTCCGACTTCATATGCTT
>JBFMCM010000351.1:0-3275 GCA_040754355.1 Chloroflexota bacterium
GGCCGGCTACTTTGCCTCGCCGCGCGACGACATCCTGCTGAGGAACTTTGCCACTCCGGGCGTACGAAACGCCCTGCGCACGACGCTCAACCGCCTGTGGCTCCAGCCCCTCGTCCACACCGACCCGGACGTGGTCTACTTCCGCAGCCGGATGAACGCGCTGACAGGGGAACAAATGTCGCTCCTGCAAGACCTGGCTGAGGTCAGCCATTTCAAGGCTACCTCGGACATCCCGACTTGGCTGACGAAATCCGAGCGGGAAGCGTTGGGTAGGTTTTTGGAAAACAGGCCCAGGGTCCAGAAGACGGGTCGGAATTTATACCATATCAGCGACCGCGAGGTGGATTTCAGTCCTCACATCAACATACCGTTCCTGCCGCGCGGGCTCATGAATCTACAAGGGGCGATTCTCGGCTGGCTGGCTGGCAGCCACCTGTTGATGAATATCTTCGACAAGATAGGCCGCAGGTCGTTGAAGAAAACGCTCAAACAAAATCCCGTTTAACACGAAATCCCGGCACTGTAAGCGCCGGGGTCTCGTTGACAGCAGAATTTGGAGACCAGATCAGGGGGTGCCGAAATTGATGGTGTAGGCGTTTCGGAAGCCTCCATTGTTGCAATAGGCATATCCAACGCCCACGTCACGGTAGTAGATGCCGAGGATATTGTTCCGGTGCGGGGTGCTGTTCATCCACCAGTTGAAAGCCTGCTCAGGCGTTGTGTTATAACCGCCATAGATATTTTCTCCTCCCCAACGGCCAATGTACCCGGCGAGTACCATGCGCTGCCAGGGAGTCGAGCCGTCCGAGCCGGTATGGGAGACGAAATTGTTGACTACCATGTCCGTGCTGTGGGTACGAGCCGAGGCCATCAGCGCCGCGTTGACCGTCAGCGCGGGCAGGCCGTTGGCAACGCGCTGTTGGTTGATCAGGCTGACAATCTGGTCCTCGTAACTGCTGTTGTAGGTGACGGGGGAGCAGCCGCTCGAGGTGGCGGTCGGAGTGCGGGTGCTTGTGGGCGTCCGGGTCACGCTGGGCGTGAAACTGGGTGTGGGGGTCATCGTCACCGACGGAGAAACCGTAGAGGTCGGGCTCAGGTATGGGCTTGCCGTATCACTGGCTGTCGGGGTAAAAGTATTTGTCTTGGTGGAAGTGCGCGTGGGAGTGGAGGAAGGGGGAAGTGTGTTGGTCCTGGTAAAGGTCAGGGAGGCGGTGGATGATGGAGTCGGAGTCCTCGTCAATGTAGCCGTGTAAGTCAGCGTGACGGTAAAGGTTGCCGAGGGAGTGAAGGAGACTGTCGGTGTGTTGGTCGCCGTCCTGGTACGAGTGGAGGTGCCACTCAGTGATGGCGTGAATGTGAGGGTCGGGGTGCGGGTCTTCGAGGGAGTGAAGGTGACGGTGGGAGTTCCGGATATGGTGGGCGTGAAGGTGATCGTGGGAGATTTGGATGCGGTCGGTGTAGTGGTAATCGTGGGAGTCTTGGATGGGGTAAGCGACCAGGTCGGAGATAGGCTGGTTGTGGGAGTCAAGGTATCGGTCAAGGTGAAGGTTTGAGTGAAAGTCAAAGTGAAAGATGGGGTGAACGTGGCCGTATTCTCCACTGGCTGGAAAGGGGTGATGGTGGCAGGTCCAGAAAGGGGCGTGAGGGTAGGCGGAGCCGAATCGGCCGTGATCGTGGGGATGAATGGCAGGATCGGCGCAAGTTCCGGCGGGAGGACGAGGTCACAACCTGCCAGCAGCAGACTACCGATCAAAAAAAGAAAAACCAGCCACCTTTTCATGGGAATACATAACTATCATACCGAATTGTCAGGAGTGGATTCATTACAATTTTGAAAGGGGGATTATCCGAAAGTACCTGTTAATGGAATGTTGATTGCAGCGCATCAACCAGGAGGCTGACGGCCTCCGGTTCGGGCAGATGCAGGCGCAGGATGCGCCGTCCGCGGGCGTCCAGAGCCTCGTAATCGCCCAACGCCTGGGCGCGTTCCAGTACGCCAAAGGTCAGCCCCTGGCCGGGAATTTCCACATCGTTTGCCGGGTCAGCGGTAATTTGCAGGAACAGACCCGAATCCGGCCCACCCTTGTGGAGTTGGCCGGTCGAATGGAGGAAGCGCGGCCCAAAGCCGACGGTCGTGGCGCAGCGCGTGCGCCTCCGGACCTTCAGGCGCAGTTCGGCCAAGGCAGACGCCATTTCTGGAGTGCGCGGCAAGTAGGCATTGATGGCAACGTAATCGCCGCCCCGCGCCAGGGCAAGGAAACCCGCCAGGAGGTTTTTCAGTGTGGCTCCAGTCAGCGATTGGGTTGTGGTGATCTTGATACCGTCTTTTTCCCAGATGGGAAGGGGTTCCTCTAATAACCCATACTGGCTATACGCATTAATCTTGCTTTTCATGCGGTCTTTGTTGTCCTGCACGTCCGGCTGGTCGAAGGCGTTGACGCCCAGGAGGTGACAGGCCACTGCCGTGGCAATCTCCCAGCGATAGATTTCAGCAATTAGGGAATAGGTATCAGGGATTTGGAACTCGAGGACAGGATGTCCGCCTTCTTTCAGCGCTGCCACGGCTTGATCATTTTCACCGGTTGCTTTCAGATAAACGAACAGCCGGTCATCGGCATAGACTGCGGGGGCGCCCACTGGCTCCCCGTCCACGACGACGATGCCCTTGCCCTGCTTGCCCGAGGACTCGGCCATCAACTGCTCCAGCCAGGAACCGAAGGCGGATACAGGCGGATCGGCGATGAGGGTCAGTTTGTCGCGCCCGGCCAGGGAGGCCTCCCCCAGCACCGCACCAAGCACCAGGCCGGGATTGCGCCCAGCGGAGATGCTGTCGCTGCACTCGTTCATCATCCGGGCTGCCGAGTCGAGCACCTTGGAAATGTCCAGGCCCATCAAGGCCATCGGCAGGAGGCCAAAATCGGCCAGCACGGAGAAACGCCCGCCCACGGTCGGGTCGGCGAGCAGGGTATGGCGGAAGCCGCGGGCATTGGCCAGGGCATCGAGCGAGGTGCCGGGATCGGTGATGGCGACGAAGCGCGCGCCATCGCCGTTAGTAAGGTGCCAGAAGTAATCCAGCATGGCGCTGACCTCCGCCGTCCCGCCGGATTTGCTGGAGACGATGTAGAGGGATTCGGATGGCGGGAAGTCCCTGGCGGCTTGCAATACCTGGGCGGGGTCGGTGGAGTCGAGGATGGTAAAAGTGGACCCCCCTCCGGCTCCCCCCTGAAAGGAGGGAGGGAAGACCAAGGAAAGCACTTCCGGGGCCAGGGAGGAGC
>JBFMCM010000352.1:0-5180 GCA_040754355.1 Chloroflexota bacterium
TTCAAGGGCATTCGCAAAGACGGTTCGGTCTTCAACGCTGAAACGGACATGATCCCCTTCCCGTGGGGAGGTGAAATGCTGGCCTTTCACTTCGTCAGGGAAGTGAAGGCATAAATTCGATAGCACAGGTCAGGAAGTGGTGCGGCTTTTTATGGCCGCACTATTTTGTTCTCACCCGCTCTTGTTGAAGCAATAACGGCCCCAAACGGTCAATGATCCAACCGAAGGCCAGTTCCGCCAGGGGGACGACGCGCAGCCAGTCGGGAACGTAGATCACCCGCCGCGGCCGCAGCAGCAGTTTCCAGATGCGCCAGGCCACGTGGTCGGCGGTTACGCCAATATGCTCAGTCGGGATGTGCCCGCTGTTCTCTTGTTTGAGGGCCGCCTCGCCGAACTCGGTCCGCACCGGCCCGGCGCGCACTACGCTGACGTGGACGCGCGATCCTTTCAGTTCACGATAGAGGGCGGTGGTGAAGTTGTCCAGGAAGGATTTCGTCGCCCCGTAGACCGCCACGCCCTGGCTGGGAATGCTGCCCGAGATGGAACCGACATTGACGATGTGACCGGCGTCCCGCAGCCGCATCCCCGGCAGGAACGACAGGCTGAGCTGCACGACTGCTTCCACGTTGACCTGCAGCATTTCCCAGGCCGTCTTCCATGGCATCTCGGACCCGTAGCCGTACCATCCCAGCCCGGCATTGTTAACCAGCACGTCCACCTGCCCAAAGCGTTCTTCGATTTCCTTGAAAACCCGCACCCGGTCGGACTCTTGCGTCAGATCGGCAGGCATAGGGAGAGCACAGCCGCCTGCGAGTCGGATTTCTTCGCTGAGTTCCTCGAGTCGGTCGAGGCGGCGCGCCACCAGCGCCACCTGCATCCCCTCACGCGCCAGGCGTTTGGCAGTCGCCGCGCCGATGCCGGAGGAGGCTCCGGTCACGACTGCCAGCCGGTTTTTCCAATCTCTATCTGTGTTCATCTGTGGCTAAACTTTCGCCTGAACCGACCGGTTCTCGAAATACCAGCGCACCGTGTCGGCAATCGTCTCGATGACCGGGCGCGGCTCGTAGTCCAGTTCACGCTTCGCTTTGGCATGGCTGATGTCGGCGTTGCTTTGCAGCACTTCCAGCGAATAGGGCGTGAAGCGCGGTTTGGCCTTTGTTTTTTGGTAGTACCAGGGTGTGAATTTCGCGGCAAACTCAGCCAGCGGGAAGGGAATTTTGATGCTGGCAAAAGCCTTCCCAGTCACTTCGCGGACTGTCTTCAGCAGGTCGCGCACTGAAATCTTGTGACCTCCAAGGATGTAACTTTCACCCCTGCGTCCGTGCCTGGCGGCTGCGATCAGGCCGTCGGCCACGTCGCGCACATCCACGAAATCGTAGGCGCCCTCGACGTAGAACATCGGCCTGCCTTGCGCCGCGCCGCGGATGACCTCGCCCATCTCCGAGCCGCGGAAGTCGTTCGGCCCGATGACTCCCGTCGGGCAGGCGATGACCGCGTCCAGGTCCGACTGCGCCGCTTTCTGGACCTCGAGGCTGGCCGCGGCTTTCGAGCGGTCATATTCCCCATAAGGATTGTTCGGGTCGAAGCCTAGCGTCTCGTCCATTTCCACCCCATGCGGGGCGCGTTGGATGGCATGGATCGAACTGGTGTAAACGAGGCGCCGGACATTGGCACGGCGGGCGGCCTCCAGCACATTGCGCGTCCCTTCCACGTTCACTTTCCAGACGAAGGGCTGGCGTCCCGGCATGATCGAGATGAGGCCCGCCAGGTGATAGACGGTGTCCACACCCTCCAGCGCCGGGCGGAGCGACTCGGGGTCGAGCACGTCCCCTTCGACGCGCTCCAGTTCCAGGTCCCGGATGGACGAGGTGTCCTCTCCTCTCCAGATCAGGGCGCGGACTTTCTCCCCCTGCTCTAAAAGTTTGCGAACCAGCACGTTGCCGATGTGGCCGGTGGCTCCGGTAACAAGAATCATTCGCGTCTCCAGTTCTACTTCGCCAGGCCGTTCATCAAAACCTGCATGCTTTGTTCCGCAACCTTCTGCCAGTCTGCGCTTGTCGGATCCAGCACGCCCTGAAGGAATAACCCCACGGCCAGCGAAAGGATGACCTGCGCGGCGGACTCCGGGTCCGCTTCCTTGAGCGAACCTTCGGCAATCCCGTCCCGGATGAGATTGGCGAAGTGTTCCCGGTAGTGACGGTAGGGGGCAATCGTGGCTGCCCAGACCTTTTCGTCGCGGCTGGCCCGGGTCCAGAACTCCAGGAACATCGGCAGGCGGTCATCCGCGACGGCAAAAATGGATGGCAAGAGTTGCGTCATGTGGACGAAGGTCTCCGGCACGGTCGGTTGGCGCAGTGCTTCCAGACCGGCATCCACCGTCTTCAGCCAGCCGTCCAGCAAGGCCAGGAATATGGCTTGCTTGGTGGGGAAGTGGTGGTAGAAAGCGCCTTTGCTGACACCCGCTTCCGCGCAGATATCGTCCACGCTGGCTGCGTCGTAGCCGGCAATGGCAAAACGCCGCACAGCGGCATCCAGGATGTTGGCACGCGTCTCTTCACTGCGTTGTTGAGGCATCGTTCACTTCTTTTCTCCCTCTCCCATTGGGAGAGGGTCGGGGTGAGGGATGGTGAGGTTAAAATACATACCGACCAGTCGGTATGTATATACTTCCGCCCTCTCTCCCTGTCAAGTAAAAACGCTCTCATCGTTCGATTTTCTAATCATATTCTCACCAGTTTTTACATGGATGTAAAATCCGGTTTACAATCTGGTAACTTCCGGGAGATATGCTTGGAGTGAGCGGAAAACCTTTCCCATCTCCACGAGGCGCCATGACAACTGAAACGTTACCTTCCCCCAATACGAAACGCCAGAGGATCATCATTTCCATTCTGCTTGTTCTGATCCTCGCCCTGGGCGCGTTCCTGCGCTTCTATCACCTGGGCGAGGCCGGCGTTGGCAACCAGTACTACGCCGCGGCGGTCAAGTCCATGCTGCAATCCTGGCACAACTTTTTCTATGTCGCCTTCGAGCCCGGCGGCTCGGTCAGCGTGGACAAACCGCCGCTGGGATTCTGGGTGCAGTGTCTTTCGGCTTACTTCCTGGGGGTGAACGGTTTTGCCCTGGCCCTGCCGAACGCGATTGCTGGGGTGTTGTCCATCTTCGTCGTCTTCAAACTCGTCCGCCGCCCGTTCGGACCCTGGGCCGGTCTCGTCGCGGCCCTAGCGCTGGCGCTGACCCCGGTGGCAATCTCCGCCGAACGCAACAATACGATTGACGGCCTGCTCGTATTTGTGGTGCTGCTGGCAGCCTGGGCATTTGCCCAATCGGTATACACGCGCAAGGTCGGCTGGCTGTTCCTGGGCGTTTTCCTGGTTGGCTTGGGATTCAATATCAAGATGCTGCAAGCCTTCCTGCCCCTGCCGGGACTGTACGCCCTGTACTTCTTTGCCGCCAAATACAAGTGGTGGCAGAAGATCCTGCACCTGGCCGCCGCGACCGCGCTCCTGCTGGTTGTCTCCTTCTCCTGGGCCGTGGCGGTGGACCTGACCCCGCCGGAGAACCGCCCCTACGTGGGCGGCAGTGAAGACAACACAGTCATGGAACTCATCTTCGGCCACAACGGTCTCTCGCGCCTCATCGGCGCAGGCATGCAGCGCATCCGCTACGATAAGCCGCTTCAACCGGGCGGCCAGAACCTGCCTTATTTGCCGCCCGGTCAACTCCCGGCCGGGCAGCAGCCTCCCGGAGGGGGATACTCCCTTCCTCCTCTCCCTGGGGGACAGCAGCCTTCTGCCGGGCAGTATCCACCCGCGTATCCCGGCGGCCAACAGCCGGGCCAGGGCGGCAGCGGCGGGGTGATGGATGTGGGTACGCCCGGCACGGCGCGCCTCTTCACTTTCCCGCTGGTGGGCGAGATCGGCTGGATCCTGCCCTTCGTGCTGGGCGGGCTGATTGCCGCACTTGCCGCGCTGGGTCTCAAGCGTCCATTGACCGACCAGCACGCCGCCCTCATCCTGTGGGCTGGCTGGCTCATCCCCGAAGCCCTTTACTTTACCTACAGCACCGGCATCATGCACGCCTATTACATGATCATGATGGCCGCACCGCTGGCCGCCCTCTTCGCCATCACCGGCTGGGCCTTCTGGCAATTGCTCCAGAAACGCAAGTGGCTGGCCCTCGGCCTGCTCACCCTGCTCGCCGCCGGGACAATCATCTTCCAGGCTGTGACAATGAGCGGACGCACGTCCGCTGCGGTGTGGGCGACTGCGGGCGCTTTCATTCTCCTCGGGCTGGGGCTGCTCCTTGCCGCGGCGCCCCAGACCCGGGTCCGGCTGGCTGCGGTCGGGCTGTCGCTCGTCCTCAGCGCCGTCCTGGTCGCGCCCGGGCTTTGGTCCGCGCTGACCACGTTCAATCCCACTCCCAATGCCGGTCTGCCTTACTCCGGCCCAGCGCAGGAGGACAGCCTTGGGCAGAAAAATGGCGGCGAGGTCAATCCGAGGTTGTTAGCCTACCTGATTGAAAACTCCAATCCGGATGGCTACCTGTTGGCAACCGTCACGGCCAACCAGGCGGCTCCGTTCATCCTGGCCACCGGGCGCCCGGTGCTCACCTTCGGCGGCTTCGGCGGGATGGACCAAATCGTGGATGCGGAGGACCTGGCCGAGATGGTGGCGGCCGGTGAATTGCGCTTCGTGCTCAACGCCGGCTTGGAACAGCGCCAGGAGATCCTGAATTGGCTCAAGCAGAACTGTGTCCCGGCAGACATCCCTGGCATGTCTTTCGGGGGACCGGGGCAACCAGAGAAGCAGATCATTCTGGTGGATTGTGGAAAATAATCCATCGGGCGGAGGACATCTGCCCGATTTGTTTCGAACTGTTGTACCCAACGGTAGTTTGCACGTCAGTAAAACATCAACCCGTTCACCTCGCTAACTTCTCTTGCGTCTCGAAATATTTAATTTTGGCATAGGGTATTCTGCACTTGGAATATTACATTTGTAACTTGTTTCACATAAAATATAATCGCTATAATTAAATACAAGTGGCAGATTTCTAGCCACCTGACAGTTTGGAGTCACAGGTAGGAAAAGAGCAGAACGGGAACAGAAGAGCCATTGGTCAACATCCTTTCAGTGAAGCGGAGGCCGATCTGGAAGATGCTCAAATCCCGGCGGTCA
>JBFMCM010000353.1:0-2780 GCA_040754355.1 Chloroflexota bacterium
GGGTCTTCTTTGAGTAACTGTCAAAGATACCTTCGAGTTCTATATTGAGAATATCTCCATCGCGATGGAACGAAAAAACAGGACCGCCGCTCATTCCCCTGAGTTCTTCTGGCTGAGAGCCCTCAACATCGGAATAAGGCAGTAGTTGCCCATAAAATGCATCCTCATCTTCCCATCTATCTTCGTGAATGGAGACGTCTCGCCATGGTTTTCTCACGAGAGGCAGACAGATTAGCTCAGAAGATAGGCGGACCATTTCCTTGCGAGATGATACTGGTGTGTGAGTGACGTTTGATGCCTCCCAAGGAAACCCAGCCAAGACGTATCCTTCGGGCTCAGTAATCGGTTCAGCTTGTGTTCCTGTTCTCATCACAAGAGGCCTGAGGTTCTTGTTATGCCTGAAGTTATCGGATTCTAGGATCGACAACAGTATCGCGCCACAGTCTGCCCCCTTGGTTAGTCCTGAGTAGTATTGAATATCTCTTCTTTGAAATGGAAGCGTCTCAGCTCCTTGCACGTCGAATCGGTCTATCCACCGCAGATCGCAAATGGAGCCTTGCCCATATTGCTCGATGATTGATTCAACTACGTGCCCCGCGGATATCCACAATAGCGTTCTGTTCACCTCTACAAGAATGCCGGTCGATGGAAGACGGCGATTGTCGCCATCTGCTTTGTACGAGATATAGAGCTGAACAAAATACCTCATCAGCTCCTTGCTGAAGTATCGAGAAGCCGATGATCTTGTCCACCATTTGTTATCAGTGTGGCGTGAAGCCATAAGTTTGCTTTCTCAATGCGCCATCATGTGGAGCGCCTCACTATATTTTAGCCTCCAATCGGCGGGTGAAAATATTTATGGGCGCGTAAGTACAATTTCAGAATCATTATAGCACGCCTATCAATCCGCTCGGCGCGGGCGCGGGTCGCGCACCAGCCAGAATAACAGTACAGCAATTACCAAGCCTCCCACCGCCGAGACCATGAAGGTAGCTTGGAAACTGAAGGCGTCCGCGATCCAGCCGCCGATGAGCGGGGCGATAATGGTGAACGGGGCCACCAGCGTGTTCGACAGGCCGATGTAGGTGGGGCGCGTCTCATCGGTGCCGAATTCAGCCGTGATGGCCATGCCGATCGTCCAGTAGGCCACGTTCGCCAGGCCGGAGAGGATGATGACCGGGTACAGCCAGGCCAGCGATTGCGCTCCCCAGGCCAGCAGCGAACTCAAGGTCACCGCCACCGACCCGGCGATGAGCATGGCGCGGTGCCCCAGCCGGTCGCCCAGCCAGCCCATGGCCACGTTGGCCGCCGTCTGGGTGATGGTCAATGCGGCGGTCAGGAAGCCGGCCGTCACCTCGTCCATGGCGAAGCGGCGCAGGCCGTAGACGATGTAAAAAGCGAAGCCCATGGTCGCAAACTGGGAGAGCAGACGCACGGTCAAATAGGCGGCGAAATTGCGGTCGCGGCGCAGGACCTCCCACCAATCTTTCCAGGGCGCAGGCGACCGGTCCGGGATGGCCTTCTGCTCGTCGGCCGGCTCGCGCGTCAGGCCGAGGAAGAGCATCGAGAGTCCCATCCCGAAAACCGCCAGCAGGAAACAGGTCGCGAAGTCAATCCGGTCGTCCAGCCTGTCTAGCAGGAATCCGGCTGCCACGGCTGTCAGGCCGATGAGGATGTTCGCCAGGGCGGCCTGCGCCCCGAAGAAAGTGCCGCGCGACTCGGACGGGATGATCTTGGCCAGCATGGTCTGCCAGCCGTTGGCCGTGAACCCGGCGCCCAGCCCCTGCCAGGCGAGCAGGAGGAAGGTCAACACGAGGGCAGTTTTGACTTCGAGTCCGCCGAGGGCCAAAGCCAGCAACGCCAGCCCCAGGTACGGGATGCGCTCGTGGACGGTGATCCACATCACCATCGGCTTGTAACGCCGCAGGCGGGACACCGGGCCGGCCATGAACAACTGCGGCAGTTGCCACCCGACGACATGGATGGCCGGGATGAGGCCGATCAACAGGGCTGAGTCGGTCATCCGGCTGACGAAGAGCGGGATGATGGTCCCGAACGAACCGAAACCCCATCCCGCGCCGAAGAACGCCCCGTCCAGCAGATTGACGATGACGTTGTATTTCAGATGCTTGCGGACGGATTGTTCGAGAAGGGACATACGAGCCCTATTCTACCATCCTGTCCCTCGGACAATCTTTTTCTCCTGATCCTATCGAATTTCGCTTGCTTTTCCGTCTCTTTTTGTATATTATGTATTGAAACGGATTCACCTTTATCTTGTCAAAATGCAGGGAGAGGCACGATGTCAGTCCGGCGTGATTGGCGCAAGGCCGCGGGGCGGCAGCGCCTGGAAGCAGCAGCCATCATTCTGTTCGCGCTTGCCAGCGGGGCATTCTTGCTGATTAACCAATTCCGCGCCGGTCCACCCGTCGTGGTTGCGCAGGAGAGTCCGCTGGTCACGGCGCAGGCGAATGCCATGCCGAACCAGGGCTGGGCGCCGCTGATGGTCTACTACAGCGTCTGGGGCAGCCGGTCGGACGGGGCTGCAATCGTCCGCTACGAGTGGGACCTGGACGGCAATGGCGCGTACGATTTCGACGCCACCGATCAGGGAGGCTATGCCAATTACCTTTACTCCAAACCGGGAGACTACGTTATCACCCTGCGGGTGACCGATTCGCTGGGACGTTTCTCCACGGACCATGTAACGGTCAGCGTGCGGCATCCCGCCTCCAGCAGCGTGGACTATTGGACCGTCTTCGACGACAGCCGCGTGCGGC
>JBFMCM010000354.1:0-4804 GCA_040754355.1 Chloroflexota bacterium
CCCCATTGCCGTAATCGCTGGAGAGGCCGAACTCGCGCCCCGGGATGAAGCCGAAGCGGGTGTAGTAACGCGGGTCGCCGAGCAGGACGACGAAGTCTATCCCCTGCGAGCGGCACATCTCCAGCCCAATCGCCATCAGGCGGGACCCGATGCCTGCCCGCTGGTACTCGGGCAGGACGGCAATCGGACCGAGCCCAAGTCCGCGCCAGCCGGGGTGGGGCGGGACGAGCGTGACCGGCGTGAACAAGGCATGACCGACCACCTGCCCCTCCAGGATGGCCGCCAGCGAAAGGGCCATCTTGCCGCGCTGGCGGCACAGGTCCACCAGATCGGCTTCTGCGTGTGTGGGAAAGGCATGTTCATTGACGAGGCGGATGCCGGGGATGTCCTCCGGAGTCTCAGGACGGACCTTTATGGTTGAGTTTTTCAAGGATCACCTCCAGGGGCAGTTCCGTGAGCGACGAAAGGACCAGGTCCGCGGGGAGCGGCCCGGCCTGGGCAGTGACGTGGTTGGGCACGCCCACCACCTTGAGCCCGGCGCGTCGGGCAGCCAGCACGCCGTTGGGCGAATCCTCGAAGGCCAGGCATTCGGCGGTTGGGAGTCCCATGCTTTCGAGAGCCTTCAAGTAGAGGTCGGGGGCTGGCTTGACGCGCGCGGCGTCCTCGCGGCAGATGACCTGCTCGAAGGAGCCAGTCAGCGCCAACTGGCGCAGGTAGCCATCCACCCACCAGTGCGGCGAACTGGAGACAATGGCCAGACGCAGGCCGAGGCGGGAGGCGTCGGCGAGCACGCCGTCCACACCGGGCAGGGCTGTCAGCCGGGACTGGCGGTCCATGCGCAGGCTGCGCGCCTGTTCGTGGATGGCAGGCAGGACGAGGGTCCGGCCTGTGACGGCAGCCAGGTGCGCGGCCGGGTCGAAGTTGTCGTCCGTCGAGCCGACCACCTCCCGGACCCAGATGTCCAGCGGGAATTCAGTCTGGTAATCAGCGTAAATCTCCCGCCAGATCTGGACCTCGGTGGATTCGGTATCCATGATGAGACCATCGAAGTCGAAGAGCAGGGCTTGGGTCATAGCGCCCCATTATACCCGACACTCACCAGCGGTCATTTTCGTTACATTCATCCTTTCTCAGACACCCTGCCTCCCTTACAATTGGGGGATGACCCCTGAGAAAACCGAACGCACCCACCTGACGCGCGGCTATTCCATCGCCCTGGTCAGCGCCGTCATCCTCTCGACCACGGCCATCTTCATCCGTTACCTGACCCAGACCTACCAACTTCCGGCGCTCGTGCTGGCCTTCTGGCGCGACCTGTTCGTCTCGGCCAGCCTGCTGCTTATCCTGCGGTCCTTCCGCCCCGCCCTGCTGGCTCCCGGCGGTCACCTGCGCTACTTGTTCGCCTATGGCCTGGCTTTGTCCATTTTCAACTCCCTCTGGACCCTCTCGGTGGCCTTGAACGGCGCGGCCGTCTCGACCGTGCTGGCCTATTCATCGGCGGCTTTCACTGCTTTGCTGGGCTGGTGGTTTTTGAAGGAACCATTACACTGGGCCAAGGTGACAGCCGTGGCCCTCGGCCTGGCAGGCTGTGTGCTGGTGGCGGGCGCCCTGGACCCGGCAGCCTGGCGCGTCAACACGATCGGCATCCTCACCGGAATCCTCTCCGGCCTGATGTGGGCCATCTACAGCCTGATGGGCCGTTCCGCCTCACAGCGCGGGTTGAACCCCTGGACGACCCTGCTCTACACCTTCGGGATCGCCGCCCTGTGCCTGCTGGCCTTCAACCTGGCCTTCGGCTGTTTTCTCCCCGGCGCGGCAACGCGTCCCGCCGACCTGTTCTGGCTGGGGGAGGCCTGGCTGGGCTGGGGCATCCTGTTCCTGCTGGGCGTGGGTCCCACGCTGGCAGGCTTCGGCCTCTACAACGTGGCCCTCACGCGCCTGCCCTCCAGCGTGGCCAACCTGATTGCCACCACCGAGCCGGTCTTTACGGCAGCCATCGCCTATTTCTTCCTGGGCGAGCGCCTGACATGGGTGCAGGTGGGCGGCAGCATGATGATTTTGGGCGGGGTGGTGTTGCTCAGGGTGTATGAGGGCTGGATGGAGAAGCAAGCCAGGCTGGACAACCTGTTGACAAGAATGGGTCATACCTCTTGACAAATATATATTCATATCGGATAATTATCATTAATTGATAATTATCCGATATGAAAACAGACCTCCTAGCCAGTTTTGAATCCTTCCCCTACTTTACCATTGAGGGCTTCCGCCAGTCCGCAGGCATGGATAGCCCGGAGCAGGTACGCCTGTTGCTGCACCGCTGGATCAGGGCCGGACATATTCTGCCACTCAAGAAGGGGATCTATATGACGCGGCGTTTTTATGAACAGCACCGCGCCGAGGCTGCCTTCACCCCTGCCATGAGCGCCATCATCCTGCCGCAGTCCTACGTTTCCCTTGAATTCATCCTGCAGCGCTACAATCTGCTCACCGAGGTCACTTACCCGCTAACTGCACTCACTCCTAAAAACACCCGCCGCGTGGACAACCCGCTGGGGACATTCTGGTACCGTCATTTGCGTCCTGCGCTCTATCACGGCTTCGTTATTTACGAATATCACGGGTTACGCTACGCCGAAGCATCTTTGGCCAAAGCACTGTTCGATTACCTTCTCCTGCGCCCGTTGCCCAGGCTGCTCTTCACGCTGAACCTGGCCGGAGAACTGCGCTTGAATATGGACGAGTTCCCTGCCCCTGAACGCGCCGCCTTCCAGCAACTGGTGGCAGATGCAAACAGCCCCAAAATGGAACGCGTCTTTAAAAACTTGCGGAGACACGCATGGCGACACTGACCCAAACCTTGCAGCACATTCTGGAAAGCAAAGACCCCCTGCTTGCCAACGAGACCAAACGCATCCTGCTCAAGGAGGTCCTGCAAGCCCAAGTTCTCAACTTCCTCTATAACCACCCTCTCTATCGTCGTTTGATCTTTTACGGGGGCACCTGCCTGCACGTGGTCTATGAACTGAACCGCCTTTCCGAAGATTTGGATATGGACAACGGTGAGGGACTGGATCTCGGCCCGCTCTCGGACGACCTGCTTGCCCTTTTCCGGAGAACACTCGGCTACCCCGGCGCGTCCATGCACACCCAGATGGGTGAAAACGGCATCCTGCGCCTGACATTGAAATTTCCCATCTTGAACGCTCTGGGGTTGTCTGCCCACCTGGATGAAGCCCTGCACCTAAAAGTGGAGATTAGCGGACACCGCCAGGTGGCCGTCATCGCCCGGACGCCAGTGTTCTTCCACGGGCTGAGTTTCGTCCCGGCGCACTTTTCCCTGGAAACAATGATGGCCGGGAAAATGCTGGCTTGCCTGGAACGCAACTTCCAGCGCGGGCGGGATGGCGCGCTGCTCAAGGGGCGCGATTTCTACGATCTTTTATGGTTCATGCAGAGGCGCGTCTGGCCGCTGGAGGAAAAACTGGCCAAGGATGGCAAAACGCCCTGGTCGGTGGAGGGTGCCCTGGCTGCTTTGCAGGATAAAGTGACCGCCATCCGCCCAGCTGACCTGGCCGTGGATCTATTACCGATGTTCGAGTCGCGCATTTTTATCGAGGCCTGGCTGAAAGGTTTCCAGACAAATTTTGTGGAGTATATGCAATTCTATCTGAGTAAAAAGCCTTAGCCGGCAGCGTGATGGTATGAAATGGGGTAGTATTGTTGCGACTCTATCAAGAAAGTTTGAACAAAGCCTGACAGAACGAATATATTGTATACTCACCCCTATGGAACTCACCCACACCTTCCACGCCCCGGACCGGGAAACCTGGCGCGGCTGGCTCGAACAGCATCACGCCGACGAGAAGGAAGTCTGGCTGGTCTTTTACAAGGCGCATACCAAGCAACCTTGCATCTCCTACGAAGAGTCTGTCGAAGAGGCCTTATGCTTCGGCTGGATAGACAGCCTGGTTCAAAGAATTGACGAGGACCGCTACGCCCAGAAATTCACCCCGCGCCGGACCGGCTCGGCCTGGTCGGACACGAACAAACGCCGCGTGGCCAAGGTCATCGCTGAGGGGCGCATGACTCCCGCCGGGCTGGCGAAGATCACCTATCCGCTCGACGACCCCCTGCCGCCGCCTGCTAAAAAGGAATTCGTCCTCCCCAACTGGATCGCGGCCGGGCTGCAAACCAGCCCGCTGGCGTGGGAAAACTTCTCGAAACTGCCCCCTTCTCACCAAAAACGATACGTAAATTGGCTGTCCAGCGCCAAGAAGGAAGAGACGCGCCAGCGGAACCTCCAGAAAGCGGTCAAAATGCTGGAACGGAACGAACGGCTGGAGATGGACACGCGGATAGGCAAGTAGTTGGAGGCGATAGATGGGCAGGAAACAGAAAATACTTGCCCGCAGGATTAATTTGTTGTATAGTTACCGAAAGGTAAAAGTTGTTACCTCACTCATTTCCCATTTCCAAAATACCTTGAGTGCTGGATTTGAAAACGGCTACAGATACTGCTAATGGATCGACAGCGATCCAGGAGGACTTAGAAATGGCCCAACGATTTGACTCCAGGAAACAAAGTATCCTTGATTTTATGCAATGGCACGAAAATAACGAACTCGATCTTGCCCCAAAATTTCAGCGAAGAAGCGTTTGGAGTCCCCGCGCCCAGTCATATCTGATAGACACCGTCATTAAGGGAAAGCCTATTCCGAAAATATTTATGCGCCAAGAAGTCAACCCTAAAACCAGAAAAACTCGGCGCGAAATTGTCGATGGACAACACCGCATTCGCACGGTT
>JBFMCM010000355.1:0-8216 GCA_040754355.1 Chloroflexota bacterium
CTCGATGGAAGGCATCACCCACTCGCTCTGCTCACAGGAATACATCATCCACCGCCCGCTCTACGAGTGGTTCCTCGAGCAGTTGGGCGAATTCCCCTCCCGCCAGATCGAGTTCTCCCGCCTGAACCTGACCCATGCCATGATGAGCAAACGAAAAGTGCGCAAATTGGTCGAGATGGACGTCGTGCGCGGCTGGGATGACCCCCGTCTCACCACCCTGCGCGGCCTGCGCCGGCGCGGTGTGCCGCCCGATGCGATTATTGATTTCGTCTCCCACACCGGCGAGACCAAGAACGACAGTTGGGTCGAGATGGCCCAGTTCGAGGCTGTCGTCCGCGACACCCTGAACAAGCGCGCCCTGCGCCGCATGGCTGTGCTGCACCCACTCAAACTGGTCATAGACAACTATCCCGACAGCCAGGTCGAGTTAATGGAGGCGGTCAACAATCCCGAGGACGAATCTGCCGGGACGCGCAAAGTTCCATTCTCCAAGATGCTCTACATTGACCAGGACGATTTCCGAGAGACACCGCCGCCCAAATACTTCCGGCTCTATCCAGGGAACGAAGTTCGCTTGCGCTACGCCTATCTCATCACCTGCACGTCGGTCGTCCGGGACCCGGGAACCGGCGCGGTGACCGAGGTGCATTGTACCTACGACCCGGCCACACGCGGCGGCGACGCTCCAGATGGGCGCAAGGTCAAGTCTACCATCCACTGGATCTCGGCACAGCACGCAGTCGAGGCCGAAGTGCGGCTCTACGACCAGTTGTTCACCGTCGAGCGCCCGGATGACAGCGAGGCTATCGAAGGCATCATCAATCCTAAATCGCTGGTAGTGCTGACAGATTGTTTCGTCGAACCGTCGCTGTCCGAAGCCAAACCAGGCGAAAAGTTCCAGTTCGAGCGCATCGGCTACTTCTGCGCGGACCTGGACTCTACCCCCAACAAATTGGTATTTAACCGGACGGTAACCCTGAAAGATTCCTGGGCGAAGATCGAAAAAAAGCAGTAGTTCTCGCTTTTAACGGGACAATTACCGTCGCCGTCACGCAAAATGCGCGATCTACAATTCCAACATAAGGATTTCGTCATGACCCTCATCGGTTACATCCTCGCTGCCCTGGCTGCCATCGTGGCCGGGTTGATCAATGCCTTGGCGGGGGGCGGGACTCTTATCACTTTCCCTGTGCTCATGGCAGTTGGGCTTCCCGCCGTCTCTGCCAACGTGACCAACACCGTCGCCCTCTGCCCCGGTTACCTGGGCGGGACACTGGCCCAGTCCAATGATTTGAAGGACCAACAGAAGCGTCTTTGGGTCGTGCTTCCCGCTGGCATTCTCGGCGGCCTGGTCGGCGGCATCCTTCTCCTCCAGACTGGCGAAAAACTCTTTACTCAATTGGTTCCATTTCTCATCCTGATGGCTACGACTCTACTGGCAATCCAGAATCCGGTCCGCGCATGGTTGACCCGCCGCATCGAACAGGGAAAGGCAGCCCGCGCTTCGGAAACCTGGACTTTCCTTCCAATCTTCCTGGCAGCCATCTACGGCGGTTACTTCGGTGCCGGGCTGAGCGTCATCATCCTTGCCGTACTGGGTTTGATCCTGAACGACAATCTGACCCGCCTGAACGCCCTGAAACAGGGCATTGCTTTCGTGACCAACGTGGCCGCGGCGCTGTTCTTTGTCTTTTCCGGGCAAGTCAATTGGCTGGTGGCGCTGGTTATGGCGGTCGGCGCGTTGCTCGGCGGCGCGCTGGGCGGGAAACTTGCCAGTAAAATCAAACCTGCCACTTTACGTTGGATCGTGGTTTCAATTGGGTTCACAGTGGGAATCATCTACCTTGCGAAAAACCTGCTCGCGGCCTAATTGGATAGCCGACGCAAGTCGCGCCTCTGGAACCGATACAACCTCTTGGATAACAAAAACTGGTCGTCACAAGTGACGACCAGTTCGACTATCTGACGAATAATTTACTTTCCATCATCCTGATCTTTTGCACCATATCCAGGTCCGGATTTAAAGAATTCGTAATTAGGCTTGATATCTTCCCGTAAGTCAATTACCTCACCTGCTGCCAGTTCTTTGACAGTATCAATGGTAACTTTGGTGCCAAAGTGGTTGGTGCCCTCATAATGCCCGGTCAATCCAAGCCGGTTGATAAATTCGCCACCCTTGGCCGTATACGCCGAGGGGACTTCATCCTCCGGGAAGATGGCGGCAAACGGACACTCGGGGACGCACGCCCCGCAGTCAATGCAGGTTTCGGGGTCAATGTAAACCATCGGCCACTCGCTCCCCGCCTTGCCTGGAATGATGCACTCCACCGGGCAGACCTCGATGCAGCCGCGGTCGCGCACACACAGACTGGTAATGATATGAGTCATGAGTTCCTCCTATAGGTAAAATCAAAAGCCGGATATATTAGACCTCTTGCGAAAGTCACGTTTTAGCGGAATGCAGTTCCATATTGTAGATGGCGGCAATCAGGTTGAAACGCAGTTTGAAACGCTTGCGTCGGTTGCGATACCGCTCGCTCAAAATGCGGAAGACCTTTAACTTGCGAATAACATGTTCCGCAACAATGCGCTGACGAGCGAGTTCTCGATTGGCAGTTTTCTGTTCAGCAGTCAGCGGCCGAAGCTTGGATTTCTTGATTGGCGTTTGGCTGTTGGCGTGCAGCTTCGCCAAACCTTGATAGCCTGCGTCCGCCAGACAGCGGATCTGCTTTGCCAGTACGGTACCACTATCTTTGTACACTTGAAAATCGTGGGTACTCCCGTTGCCGAAGGCCGTCGCCACGATCTCCAGGTCCTTTTGGTTGATGGTTACCTGTGATTTCTGTGTGTGTCGCTTCTTTTTGCCGCTGTAGTGCCTTCGTTGCTTTTTTTCGGGCGTTCAATCGGCTGTTCGCTCACATCCACAAGCACAACCTCGATGATCGTGTCACTCTCCTGGAGCTTCTTCTTGCCCGGCAAACGAAATTGTCCTGACTTCGCCAGCGCATCTTCTATCTTCGTGATCGTTCGACATACGGCTGCTTCGCTGATCCCATAGGTTTCACTGATGTGAAATTGTGTCCTATATTCTCGCCAATACATCAGAGTCATCAGCAACTGGTCTTCCCTGCTCAACTTCGGTGGACGACCAAAATCACGTAACTGCTCCTTTACTACCGCAAGCATCTTGTCGAACGTCTCGCGGCTCACGCCTGTCAGACGTTTGAAATCACTCTCGCTTCTATCTTGAATGTTTTCGTATCTCATGCTCCTATTATCACACACTTATGCAAGAGGTCTAATCTATCCGGCTTGTAGGAATTGTAAAGCAAATGCGATGTCAGGGATCTTGGCCTCCGCAGCGATTTACTTCGTTGCATATCGGCGAGCAACCTCGTCCCAGTTAACCACATTCCACCAATTTCCAACGTATTCGGCGCGGCGGTTCTGGTATTTCAGGTAATAGGCATGTTCCCAAACATCCAGCCCGAGGATGGGGGTCAAGCCGTCGGACATCGGGTTGTCTTGATTGGGCGTGGAGACAATGGACAGTTTACTGCCCTTCTTCACCAGCCAGGCCCAGCCGGAGCCGAAGCGTCCATTGGCGGCCTTCTCGAACTCGGCTTTGAAGGCGTCGAAAGTTCCGAAAGCCGCATCCATTGCCTTGGCAAGGTCGGCTTTGGGCGCTCCCCCCGCCTTGGGAGCCATCACTTGCCAGAAAAGGTCGTGGTTCCAAGTCCCGCCGCCGTGGTTGCGGACAACGGTGCGGACATCCTCCTGAATAGCATTCAGGTCCGAGAGCAGCGCTTCGAGGGATTTCGAGGCCAATTCTTGATGCTTCTCCAGCGCCCCATTCAGGTTATTGACATAAACCGCATGATGCTTGTCGTGATGGATTTGCATGGTAAGCGTGTCTATGAATGGTTCCAGTGCATCGTAAGCATACGGTAGTGGGCTAAGTTGGAATGCCATAAGTGTTCTCCTTCCAGGAACAAATATTTATGATAAATATCATCTATATTGTACTATTATCAGGATGAAAGTCAAGGGACGGAAAACTCTTCTAACGGATCGTTTATACTTGGGCTCATGTCATCACCCCCCATCCCCCGCCGCGCTACCCTGACCTTGGGCCTGCTGACCGGAGTCCTGGCCGCCTCCACCGCTGCCATCTTCATCCGCCTCGCTCAGGCCGAGGGCGCGGCCTCCATCGTCATCGCCGCGGCGCGGCTGACGATCGCCAGCCTGGTACTTACCCCTTTCGCGCTGGCAGGTTACAGGTCCAGCCTGAAGCGGATGGTGCGCGGCGAATGGGGCTTGGCATTGCTATCCGGGCTGTTCCTGGCCTTGCACTTTGCCTCCTGGATTACGTCCCTGGAATATACATCTGTCGCCAGTTCAGTCGTGCTGGTGACAACGACCCCTCTCTGGGTGGCTCTGGCTGCGCCGCTGCTCTTACATGAACGCATGGGACGAACTGCCATCGTCGGTCTTGCCCTGGCCCTGGCAGGTGGAATTACCGTCGGAGTAAGCGATGCGTGTACATGGCAGGAAGGTGCAGTCGTATGCCCGCCGGTAAATGAATTCTTCGAGGGGAGGGCGTTCGTGGGTGATTTCCTGGCATTATTCGGCGCCTGGATGGCGGCTGGCTATCTGCTTGCGGGCCGGAAACTGAGAACGAAACTGCCGCTCCTGCCGTACATTTCCATCGTCTACGGAATGGCAGCAATTGTACTTATTGTCATCATGTTTGCCTTGGGGGAAACGCCTCTTGGGCTGCCGCCACCAGTTTATGGGTGGTTTCTGCTTCTGGCGCTTATCCCCCAATTGCTCGGACATTCGCTCTTCAACTGGACGCTGAAATATCTACCAGCCTCATTGGTCTCGGTAACCTTGCTCGGCGAGCCAATCGGTTCGACGGTGCTGGCGTATCTGATCTTCCAGGAAACACCAGGATGGCTGAAGGTGGGAGGAGCATTTCTGCTCCTGGCAGGCATCTGGCTGGCTGGAAAAACGAAACAAGACAACACGGTCAGAGAATGAAACATCAAAAATTATCACGGCCTCCCTATGCAAGGAGGCCGTGATTTGTCCTCAAAGAATTAATCTCCGCTCAATTCCTTGGCCTTGGCCTTCGAGCGGACAATCGCCCAGCCGACTACAGCCAACATAACCAGGGCGATACCCCATACCACCCACTGGGTCACACCGCTTGCGCCCGAATATTTCACGATCATGGGCGCGGCCAGAAGGGAGACCAAGTTTACTACCTTGATCATCGGGTTCAGCGCCGGACCAGCCGTATCCTTGAGCGGGTCACCGACCGTATCACCGACAACGCCCGCCTTGTGACGTTCGGACCCCTTGCCGGTATTGGCAGCCAGGTCGCGCGGTTCATCTTCGATGGCCTTTTTGGCGTTATCCCAGGCACCGCCCGAGTTCGCCATAAAGACAGCCAGCAACTGCCCGCTGAGGATGATACCAGCCAGGAAGCCGCCCAGGGCTTCCACGCCGAGCATCAAGCCAAGCGCCAGGGGGGTCAACACGGAAATAAGCGCTAATGGGATGAGTTCCTTCTGTGCTGCCTCGGTCGAAATCCCAACCACGCGGGCATAATCCGGTGTGACTTTGCCTTCCATCAGACCGGGGATCTTGAATTGCCGGCGGACTTCCAGCACGATCAGGCTGGCGGCGCGGCTGACCGCTTTGATGGACAGCGACCCGAACAACCAGGGAAGCGCGCCACCCAAAAGCAAGCCGATGAAAACAGCCGTATCGGAGACGCGGATAGACTCCAAAACTGGCAATCCCAACTGTGCCTGAACGCGGCCAACGTCTGTAATGAACGAGGCAAACAGACTGACGGCAGCAATCACTGCGGAAGCGATTGCCACGCCTTTCGTGATGGCTTTGGTAGTATTGCCCACTGCGTCCAGGTCGGCCATGATCTGACGCGCCTTCCGAGTCTCGGCATCATCCATATCGTGCCAGGCCATCTCACCGATTCCATTAGCGTTATCAGATATTGGGCCGTACGAGTCCATCGCAACGTTGTTCCCGGTGTGGCTTAACATGCCGATACCGATCATTGCCACCGAATAGAGAACATATACCGCGCCATCGTTTTGATAGAGCAAAAGAGCAGCGACAAAACTGATCACGATCACCACCAACGCCCAGACCGTAGATTCCATGCCCACCGATAAACCAGAAAGTATGGTGGTTGCCGGGCCGGTTTTGGTAGACTCGACTATCTCTTTTACTGGGGCACGTTTGGTGGCTGTGAAATAGGATGTCAGCGGGTTATAGGCAACTGCCAAACCAACGCCGATCGCTGTTAGGGCACCCATCCTCCAGTCGTGGGCATACAGGCTGGCAAGCAGGAAAGCCCACAAAATTGTATTGACGCTGGACACCTCATACGAACGGAACATGGCCTCTTCCGCATCGTGGGCGTGCAGGAATCCGAACAGGCCCTTCTTTGGCATCTTCTCCCAAATAGGCACGGTAAAAGTACCCAAGATAGAAGAAATGACACCGATGGCGCGGATGATCAGGGGATAGACAATCCATTTTAGATCGCCAGTAGCCGCCACCAGAGTAAGGCCAAGAATTAGGCCAGAGACGATCGTCACTTCATAGGATTCAAAAATATCCGCCGCCATGCCGGCGCAATCACCCACGTTATCACCTACCAGGTCGGCTACGACGGCTGCATTGCGTGGGTCATCCTCGGGGATGTCTTTTTCCACTTTACCGACCAGATCGGCGCCTACGTCTGCGGCTTTGGTATAGATACCGCCGCCGACGCGCATGAACAGGGCCAGTAGCGTGCCGCCGAAGCCGAAGCCAAGCAGAGCGTCCGGGGCGGCTTTGCCGAAGATGATGAAGATGAGGGTACCTCCAAACAGGCCCAGGCCGTCGGTTAACATGCCGGTAATCGTCCCGGAGTAATAGGCGATTGTCAACGACTCGTTCAGACTGCGGCGCGCAGCCGAAGCGGCACGCACGTTGGCCTGGATGGCCATGCGCATCCCCAATTGACCGACGATCAACGAGAACGAAGCACCCATGATGAAAGCGATTGTACGTCCGATGGCAATGACTAGACGGACGCCACTCTCGCCTAACGAGTGGAACTCTTCTTGCGCCTCCAAACTGGGAGGAACAACATACACACTTAGAAAAAGTGCAATTGTGAGAACACCGATCAGCGGTAGGATGGTTTTTAGTTGACGGGTGAGATAACTATCTGCGCCCACGCGGATGGCATTCCAAACCTCCTGCATCTTCTGGGTGCCCTTGTCTTTCTTGAGAACATTGCCTCGCAGGAGCCATGCATACAGCAGGCTGATAAAGGCAGTGATGACCACCCCCACAATTGCAATCTGCTCAAATGTATTGAGCCCGTGGCGGCTTCCAAGCCAGAGTATATCCATGCGTACGTCCTCCAATCCTTTGGTTTTGAGATTTTTAACGAAAAAAATGTCCGCGACGGGAGTCGTCAGAACATTTTTTTTAATTATAACCTGCCCATCCAGGATGCGTCAATGAAAATTCAGTGATTGAATATTTCGTCACCAAGTTGCGGTAATCGTAACAATCATTAGCGTTTGATTAGAAAAATTCAAACCGCTTGACTTCACTCTTCGATTTATTGTATAGTATTTTTCGGCAGGCCATGTCCTCTCCCGGCACTGTTGCTCTTGCAACTGTGCCGTTTTATACGTCCGCCATTCTACCAATCAAGGAGATCGCATGATTCGTGTCACTGGTCTTACCAAAGATTACGGCTCGCGCAGGGCAATCGAAAACTTGTCCTTCGAAGCCAAGCAGGGCGAAGTGGTTGGCTTTCTCGGCCCGAACGGCGCCGGGAAAACGACCACAATGCGCATCCTGACCGGCTACATGCCGCCAACTTATGGAACCGCGGAAATCGCGGGATTCGACATCATGGCTGACTCCATGGAAGTGCGAAAACGCGTCGGCTACCTCCCAGAAACTGTCCCGCTGTATCCGGACATGACTGTCTTCGAATACTTGAAGTTCATGGCGGATTTGCGTCACATCCCGAATTCCGAAGACATGGTGGATGACGCGCTGGAGATGGTAGGCATGACCCAGCGTTCCGAAGGCTATATCGCCAATCTTTCCAAGGGTATGCGCCAGCGGGTGGGACTGGCCCAGGCTTTACTCCACCGGCCCGAGGTCCTGAT
>JBFMCM010000356.1:0-2543 GCA_040754355.1 Chloroflexota bacterium
TTTCCTTCAGCGGGGCGTCCAATTCAGACTCAGCCAGCAGGCGTATGTCATCGAACTCCTCCGGCGGCACCTCATCCTGCAAATCGGAAAGTTCCTTGGTGATTTCCTGCGGCAGGACGTCCAGGCGCGCTGAGAGGAACTGCCCCACCTTGATCATCACCCCGCCCATGCGGATGGCCAGGGCGCGAAACTGCGCGGCCACTCGCTGATATCGCTCCGGGCGCGTCCGGCGGACGAGGCGGCGCAGGCCGAGGCGCGCCAGGACGAGTTCCCAGAGAATAAAATCGAGCGCCGCGCGGGCGAAGAATGTCATGATGCGCCGATAACGGGCGCGCAAGTGTAGAGGGTTCATTGTGGCTCCATCAACGTTGCGATTGTAACACCAAGCCGCAGATACCTGACACAAAACGACCGGCCTCGTTATAATATCCTCATGGATGAGGTCGAGCTCACGAACTATGTCGTCCAGCGTCTCGGCAAAGAGGATGATCCCGACGACATCATCCAAAGCACTTGTTATTCGAAAGGGTGGTCATGGTATCGAGTAAGAAGGTTCATGCTCCAAGTACAAACTGAAAAACAACAGATTACTTCCAAGAAAAGATTCCCGCTCCTGTTCCTTCTGGCATATGAAAAAGGTATGGGCTGCTATACTTTTCAAACAAACCTAATTGGACTACCTATAACGAACCAGGTCTTGTAACGCTATTTTAAAACAAAACAGCACCACGGAGGCATAGAACCAATGAATAAAATCATCTTCCCAAAAGATTTTATCTGGGGCATCGCCGCCTCGGCCTATCAAATCGAAGGCGCATGGAACGAGGATGGCAAGGGCGTGTCCATTTGGGACACCTTCGTCCACACGCCCGGCAAAATCGTCAACGACGAGACGGGTGACGTGTCCATAGACCACTACCATCGCTACAAGGAAGACGTGGCCATGATGGCTGAACTCGGCCTCAGGCATTATCGCTTCTCCACTGCCTGGACCCGCATCCTGCCTACCGGAACCGGGCCGATCAACCCGAAGGGGATTGCCTTCTACGACCGGTTGATAGACAGCCTCTTGAAACACAAGATCGAACCCTATCTGTGCCTGTTCCATTGGGACCTGCCGCAGCCGCTCCAGGACCAGGGCGGCTGGCCTAAGCGCGAAACCGCCTACGCTTTTGCTGAATACGCCCGCGTGGTGGCGAAGCATTTCGGCGACCGGCTGAATGTCATCTTCACACACAACGAACCCTGGGTGGCTGGTTTTGTGGGGCACTTTCTTGGCATGCACGCCCCAGGGACAAAGGACCTCGGCGCGGCCATGCGGGCCGTCCACCACATCCTGCTCTCGCACGGATTGGCCGCCGAGGCCATCCGCGCCGAAGCGAAGAAGGCGCTCAAAATTGGCATCACCCTCAACCTCACCCCCGTTTATCCGGCCACAGACGGGAAGAAAGACAAGATCGCCGCCGCGCGAGTGGACGCCATCATGAACCGCATCGTCCTCGACCCACTGTTGAAAGGAACGACGCCCATCGAGGAGTTCAAGCTTGTCAGGCCGCTCGTTGGAGGCCTCATCAAACCGGGTGATTTGGAGAAGATCCGCAGCCTCGACCTGTTGGGTGTGAACTACTACTCCCGCGCGGTTATCAAGCATTCTGCCAAAGTCCCTATCGTCAACGTGGAGCAGGTGAATCCGGAAGGGAACGAATACTCCGGCATGTGGGAAATCTTCCCCGAAGGCCTGCATGCCCTGCTGACGCGCATCCAGAAAGATTACAACCCAAGATGTGAGTTGATGATTACCGAAAACGGCATCCCGGTCCCGGATGGGCTGGACGCCGATGGCCGCATCCGCGACGAGCGCCGTATCCGTTACCTGAAGAACCACATCTACCAGGTCCACCGCGCCATCCAAGACGGCGTGCCGGTCAAGGGTTATTTCCACTGGTCGTTCATGGACAACTTCGAATGGGCGCTGGGATATGGTCAGCGCTTCGGGCTGGTCTACGTGGACTTCAAGACCCAGAAACGCACGGTCAAGGACAGCGGACGGTGGTTCGCGGAGGTAATCCGCGAGAATGGCTTCGATATTTAGCCACAGATTACACAGATTTTCACAGAGATGTTTTAGGAGGAGACATGGCTGAGTTTCTCTACAAAGAACTGACGTATGCCATCATAGGCGCGGCAATGGAAGTACATAAGATTCTTGGCGGGGGGTTTCTGGAAGCCGTTTATCAGAAAGCGCTGGCTCACGAACTATCCCTTCGTAATATCCCTTTCGAGGAACAAGTGCGCCTCCAGGTTTTCTACAAGGAACAACTGGTTGGTGAATACATCGCAGATTTTGTGATTGATGGAAAAGTTATCGTAGAGATCAAAGCAGTCTCGGCCTTGGTAGACGCCCACACCGCCCAAACTATCCACTACCTGGCCGCCACTAAACAGAAGGTTGCACTACTCATCAACTTCGGCAGCAAGTCCCTCGAACACCGCCGGCTGGTTTTGTAATCTGTGTAATCCGTGACAATCTGTAGCAAAGGATT
>JBFMCM010000357.1:0-3926 GCA_040754355.1 Chloroflexota bacterium
CGCCGCGGATACCAACGTTGCTACCAATGGCACGCTCTACACCGATGACTCCGGCGCGCTCTACTACAAACTCGACACCGATGCCGAAAACTTCTACATCTTCGGCCACAGCCGCCTCGCCTGGGTGGACTGGGCCGGAGGGCTGTTCGTGCTGGGCGTTTTGGCCGGCATCGCCGGTCATGGCGGCCTGCGCTTCCTGCAAGCGCGCAAGGCGAAGAAGGGCAGGCTTACGGTCCGGAAAGTGTACCTGTACGAGGCCTACGAACGCTTCTGGCACTGGCTGCAGACCGTCCTGATCGTCGTCCTCCTGCTGACCGGCCTCTTCATCCATCGCCCCGACCTGTTCGGCGTCTCTTTCAGCGGGCTGGTCGTCATCCATAACGTCTCGGCGGCCATCCTGGCGCTCAACGCCGCCCTGTCGCTGTTCTACCACCTGGTGAGCGGCAAAATGCGCCAGTTCCTGCCGCGCCCGCGCGGATTCTTCGACGACGCCATCGTGCAGACCAAATATTACCTGCGCGGCATTTTCAAGAAAGAGGCGCACCCGTTCGAGAAGACGCCTGAAAAGAAGATGAACCCGCTCCAGCAGGTGACCTACCTGGGCATCCTGAACGTGCTCCTGCCGCTCCAGGGCCTGACGGGCATCCTGATGTGGGGCGTGCAGCGCTGGCCGGAGGTTGCCGCGAAATTCGGCGGCCTGGACGGGCTGGCCCCGTTCCACACCTTGATTGCCTGGATCTTTGCGGCTTTCATCATCGGGCATGTCTACCTCACCACCACCGGCGGACCGCAGCCGCTCGACAGCATCAAAGGCATGGTCACCGGTTGGGAAGACGTGGAAGTGCACGAGGCGGCCAAACCGCCTCGGAAGAAGAAAAAGAAATAATCTAGCGTGTCACTGCGAGGAGGGTCGAGGAGGGTTGAGTAGCCGAAGGCGTATCGAAACCCGTATCGAGACCCGACGCCTGCCTTGAGCTTCGCCGCCGGGCGCAAACTATTGCGCCCCGGCAAAACCGGCGGGGTTTCGATACGCCCCGAAGGTCACTGGGCTACTCAACCGACGCCTCACAATGACACACGAAAATAAGGAGAAGAAAAAATGACAACTGCTGCTTCTGAAAAACCACGCAAAGGCCTGTTCGGAATCCGGGAAAAACCCTACGTCCATCCCTACGTGGGCGGGGTGCTGCTCGGCATCGTCCTCTTCCTGGCTTTCCTCATCACCCGCAACGGACTGGGCGCCTCCGGCGGCCTGAACCGTCTCGTGGCCTCCGTGGAAGACATCCTCGTTCCCGGCCACATTGACCAGACTCCGTACCTGCTCAAACTAGCCGGCGGCCTGAAGAATCCGCTCGACGATTGGAGCGTGCCGGTGGTTATCGGCGCGTTCGTCGGCGGGGCGGTGGCAGGTCTGCTCAATGGCCGCTCGAAGTTCGAGGTCAATAAAGGCCCGCACATCTCCAACCGCACGCGCCTGGTCATGGCTTTTGTGGGCGGGATCTTCTTCGCCTACGGGGCGCGCATGGCGCGCGGCTGCACCTCCGGCCAGGCGCTCTCGGGCGGGGCGACGCTTTCCGCCGGGTCCTGGGCGCTGATGATGATGATCTTCGCCGGGGCGTACGGGATGGCCTACTTCGTCCGCAAGATGTGGAACTAGGAGGTTTGCCATGCCTATTTTTCCTCTCCCCCAATTCGTTTCCCAGGCGCTCTCCGAGAACTGGTGGACCTACCTGGTCTTCGGCCTGATCGGTTTCGGTTTCGGCTACGTGCTGGAAATCTCCGGCTTCGGCAACTCGAAGAAACTGGCCGCCCAGTTCTACTTCAAGGACCTGACCGTGCTCAAGGTCATGTTCACCGCCATTGTCACCGCCATGGTGTTACTCTTCCTCTCCTCGGCGGTAGGCATCCTGGACTTCAACCTGGTCTACATCCCGGAGACCTATCTCTCGTCAGGGATCGTCGGCGGCCTGATCATGGGCGTCGGCTTCATCGTCGGCGGGTTCTGCCCGGGCACCTCGCTCGTCTCGGCCTCCACCGGCAAGATTGACGGCATCGTCTTTGTCCTGGGAGCCGCCACCGGCGTGTGGGCCTTCGGCGAGACGGTGGACGGCTTCTGGCAGTGGTGGAACACCAGCGGCTACTTTGGCCGCCTGACCCTGATGGACGCCTTCCACCTGCCCACCGGCGTGGTCGTCCTGTTGGTCGTCCTGATGGCGCTCTTTATGTTCTGGGGCGGCGAGAAACTGGAAGCCATCTTCGGGAAGAAAGACCTGAGCAAGGAACCGAAACTGCGCGTCGTCGGCGCGGGGGTGCTGGTCGCCCTGGCCCTGGCGGTGCTGGTCATCGGCCAGCCGACCGCAGCCGATAAATACGCCAGCCTGACCATCTCCCGCACAGTGGAGGCCGAGAAGGTGGCCTTCACGCCTGAGCAACTGCTGGCCGGTCGCCTCGTTCAGATCCATCCCGGAGAACTGCTCGACAGCCTGGCCGACCAGAAACTCAACGTGGTGATGCTCGATGTGCGCTCCGAAGCGGACTACAACCTGTTCCACATCCGCGGCGCGCAGAACGTCCCGCTGGCTGACCTGGAAACTGCCGTCCCGGCCCTGCTCTCCCAGCCCCCGACCAACACCGTGGTCGTCCTGATGAGCAACGACGAGACCGCCGCCAGCGATGCCTGGAAAGTGCTGATCGCCAACTCGGTGCCGAATGTCTACATTCTGGAGGGCGGCGTCAACAACTGGCTCTCCATCTTCGGCGCGGACGAAGCGGACATCACCCCGACTCCCGTCCCGCCCGCGGATGACGCCCTGGCCTATACTTTCCCGTCCGCGCTTGGCGACCGCTACGAGGCCGCCGACCCTGAGCCGGAAGCCTGGGAACTGGAATACACCCCCAAGATCCAACTCCAGCGCCAGCGCGGTCCCTCCGGCGGCGGGTGCGGCTGATCCGTGTCAATGCGAGGCGGCGGTTGAGTAGCCCCGTGACCTTCGGGGCATATCGAAACCCCGCCGGTCTTGCAGGGGCGCAATTGTTTGCGCCTGGCGGCGCCTGCCCTGAGCCTGTCGAAGGGAAGCAATCCCCTCCCCAGCATAGCAATAACAAAAACTTCCGAGGCCGAAAGGTCTCGGAAGTTATTTTCCTGCCTCAATCAGTCGCAGGATATTTATCAGGAGCAGATGCCGGGTGGACCTCCAATTTTACAGAGTACTGCGCAAAGAACGAACCCAAATCTGCATTTCCTGCCCGCTTCTGGGCTGTTCCATTTCAGGTATTTTTGCAAGAAGCAGTAGTTATCGTATCCGCCTGGGGACTAAAGTCCCCGGCTCAGGGCGAAAACCCGCTGCCCTAAAGGGTGCTTCGCGAAAGCGGGTTGTTTCCAGCCGTCTTCAGACGGCTTTCGCGGTCAGCCGGGGGATTCATCCCCCGGCGAAAAGCGTGATTACACCCAGTGTGGAAAATCATCAGGCGGCTGGGAATGTCATTCTGACATTAATAACCTGATAAAATTAGTCCAGTTATACTCATCCATATAAGGAGTCTTCATGCGCACCAAGTTGTACTTTTTATTCAGTCTCGTAATCATTCTTCTGGTTTTGCTGGCGGCTTGTAATATTCCGGGTATTTCTACGGCCCCGGTGACAGAGCCATCCTTGCCCCCTGGCGGTGAGTTGCCCTTCTCTGAAACGGAGACGCCGCAAGACATTATAGACACCAACACCCCGCTGGCTCCCATCTTTTTCGAGGTGGCCGCCGTTGTGGATACCACCTCCGAGCCGGTGACGCGCGACCAGGCTCAAAGTCTGGTGACGGACGCGAACAACATCTTCTTCAACCTGACTCCGTTTGGCGTGTATATGGTTGATTTCGTGGAGGACAGCGCCGGCGGGACGATGGATGATATTGCCAACCGGTATATTTCCTCG
>JBFMCM010000358.1:0-6348 GCA_040754355.1 Chloroflexota bacterium
CGAGGCCGATGCGGCGGGCCTTGTGAGCGGCTTCCTTGAGTTGCGGCACGGCCGGGACGTAGGAGTTTACGTCCACCACGTTGTCGAGGAAATGCGTGGAGAGTTCCACGCTGAGGCGCAGGGACTCCCAGTCCACGCTCCCGTCCGGGCCGCTGTGCTCGGCCAGGTTGACCGAACCCAGGCAGCAGTTCTCGTGGGGGCCTAGCCACTGTTCACCGCATGGGTTTGTGGCTTCCAACTGGTACAAGTGCGGCACCGGGTTGGAGCGGTTGGCCGCGTCCAGGAACAGCACGCCTGGCTCGCCGTTGTGGTGCGCCTGGCGGACGATCTTGTCGAACAGGTCACGCGCCCGCACTTTTTTGTGAACGCGAATGGGAACGCCAGCGGCCTCCGCCTGCTCCAGCGTGCCGCGGAATTTACGATACTGGGGCGCGCTCACATCCGGGAAACGCAGTTCCCATTCGGCGTCCTCTTTGACAGCCTGCATGAAGGCATCGGTAATCCCGACGGAAATATTGAAATTGCTGACGCTGCCTTCCTTGTCCTTGCAGGTGATGAATTCCTCGATATCGGGATGGTCCACGCGCAGGACGGCCATGTTAGCGCCGCGCCGCGTCCCACCCTGGGCGATCTCGCCAAAGGCGTGGTCATAGACCCGCAGGAACCCCACCGGACCGGTGGCCTGTCCCGCCGACGACTTGACCAGTGCCCCCTGAGGCCTGAGCCGCGAGAACGAAAAGCCGTTCCCGCCGCCAGTCTGCTGGATGAGGGCGGCATCGCGCAGGGACTGGAAAATACCGGCTGCATCGCGGCCCATGTCATCGTTGATCGGGAGCACGAAACAGGCCGCCAGTTGCCCGAGCGGCGTGCCGGCACCGGTAAACGTTGGGGAATTCGGAAAGAACTTGCGGGAAGTCAGTAATACGTAATATTCGCGCGCCAGATCCATCACATCGCCGCCCCAGGCTTCATCGGCTGTGGCGACATGGTAGGCCACCCGCCAGAACATTTCCTCGGGTGTTTCCACTGGCTGGCCATCGTCACCGCGCCGGACGTAGCGCCGCACCAGCACCTGGCGGGCGTTCTCGGTTAGTGTTACCGGCGGCAGGTCCGCGGGCATCGGGGGAGTCGGCAGTAATCCTTTATTCGTCTGTGTTGATGTCGTCGCCATTGTTCTCTCCTGGGTTGTATGGAAACCGTACCATTAAGAAACAAAGACACCGGCAATCATCCATGGAAGGGATACCGGCGCCTCGGGGCTTTATTTCTCTAACAGAAGACGGTCAATCTCGCTGCGCAGGGCATGCAGATCGGTCAAACGCAAATAGACGATTGCATAACGGATATAAGCAATCTGGTCCAGTTCTTTCAACCCCTTTATGACCAGGTCACCCACCACGCGTGACGAAACTTCCGCCTTGCCCAGTTTTTGCAGACCGGCCTCCACCTGACCGATCAGGCGTTCGATGTCTTCCGCAGAGACCGGGCGCTTGGCGCAGGCGATGCGGATGCCGCGCTCCAATTTTTGGCGGTCGAATTCCTCGCGGGTGCCATCCTGTTTGATCACCAGCGGTGTTGCCAGGATGGGTCGCTCATAACTGCTGAAGCGCTGCCTGCAAGCCAGACACTCCCTCCGTCGGCGGATGCCGCCATGGCTGTCGTGGGTTGTGTCAATCACCTTCGAGTCTTCATGCTGGCAGTAAGGACAGCGCATCCTCATTTCTCCGTGAAAAGTAGAACAAATGTAGCCGCCACATGTGGTGGTTATGAAAATTTCTCCCCTAGATATGGGGCAAGATTGCATAATTCTAACATAGTTGTGAGACGCAAACAAGAGGATAGACCAAAAATTCATCTTAAAATTTCCGCCCCGGCTTGTGGCGGACCATTTTTCGCCGGTTGTTCAGCAACCCGGTTGATTCCGTTTCTAAAATCGAGTATAGTAATGATGCGCTGGTTTCCAAAAAAAGTTGCATCATCGGTAAGATCAACGAAACTAGAAAGCGGTTTGTTCTATCACGAGGACCGATGAAGGTCACGCAAATCCTCTCGCGGCTCCGCCAGGTCATTACACCGCCTTTGTTCATGGAAGAATCGAGCAAGCATAGGGCGGTGGCCATCGCACATCTGGTTATCATCCTGCTGATAGCCTCCTTGCTGCTCGTCGCTTCGTTCCTGCTTCGACGCCTCTATATTTCAGCCATCGGGATCCTGGTAGCCGACACTTTCTTGCTTATATTCTTATATTTGGCCAGACGCGGCTTGGTTGTCCTGGCGGGTCATCTTATCCCCCTCTCCCTCTTTGGCGCAGCCACTTTTATTGCTTTCCAGGGACAGGGAATCCACGATATTGCAATCTTGGGCTTTCCAATGATCATTGCTCTGGCCGGCTTGACGCAAGGGAGATATGGAGCGTTTCTTGCCGCGATGGTTGGATCTGCCTGTTTGGGAATCATCTATCTTGGGGAGACCCAGGGTTTGATCCCGAATGCGATTCCATATCAAGAATTGACATCGCTGGATGATATTCTCCTCATGATGATTCTCTTTTGGATCACGGCAGCGTTCATATACTTTGCCTCCCGCAGTATCAGCCGCAGCCTGGAATCCACCAGCATCAGCGAACAGGCGCTGCGACAAGCCAACGAATCCCTCGAACATTATGCCACCATGCTGGAACAACGCACCGAGCAATTACTGACCGGCGCCCGGGTCTCGCGCGCTGCCAGCAGCATCCTCGAACCGGATGAGTTGAGCCAGCAGGTCGTGGACATGGTCTGCAATCGTTTCGGGCTGTACTATGTCGGGCTGTTCCTGCTGGAAGACGACAACCAATGGGCCATCCTTCACGCTGGAACAGGCAAAGCCGGGAAACAGATGTTGAGACAGGGGCATCGCCTGAGCATCGGCAACACCTCCATGATCGGCTGGTGCATCGCCCACAAAAAAGCCCGCATCGCGCTCGATGTCGGCACCGAGGCAGTTCGTTTCGACAATCCTCTGCTTCCAAATACCCGTTCCGAACTGGCCCTGCCGCTCATCAGCCGGGGTGAGATCATTGGTGCGTTGAGCATCCAGAGCGAAAAGGAAGCCGCCTTCAGCCAGGAAGACATCCTCTCCTTCCAAACGATGTGCGATCAACTCGCCAACGCCATCCGCAACGCGCAACTCTACAACGAACTCCAGCGCGAACTCGCCCAGCGGAGGCGTGCGGAGAGACAGGTCCGCAAACTGAATAAGGAACTGGAAAAGCGCGTCGCGGCGCGGACCTCGGAACTGCAAACCGCCAATGAGCGTCTGATCGCCCTCAGCCACCTGAAGGACGAGTTCCTGTCCAACGTCTCGCACGAATTGCGCACACCCATTACCAGCATCATGCTCTACCACAGCATGATCGAGACAAACCCCCAGCAAGCCCAAATATACGTCAAACCATTGAGGCGGGAAACCAACCGGCTGGCGCATCTGATCGAAGATTTGCTGTATCTCTCGCGCCTCGACCAGGGCCGATACCACTTCAATCCAACCCAACTCGATCTAAACCGTCTGGTGCAGGATTATGCCACCGACCGCGCCCCCCTGGCCGCCCAGCGTCAGTTGACCTTGTCCATCGAATCGGACGAGTCCCTGCCGCCCGTCCAGGCCGATGAACAGATGGTCGGCCAGGTTTTGAGTATCCTGCTGACCAACGCCCTAAACTACACCTCAAAAAATGGGCGGATTACCATTTGCACACGGGCAGAGACCAAGCAGGAGCAAGTTTGGGCGGGCTTTGTAGTACGGGATACCGGCGCGGGCATCACCCCCGAAGACTGCGGACGGTTGTTCGAGCGCTTCTTTCGCGGCAAGGCCGGGCGTGAATCTTCCGCGCCGGGCACAGGCTTGGGATTGGCTATCGCCAAGGAAATCGTCGAGAAACACCACGGCCGGATCGAGGTCCACAGCGACGGCCCCGGCAAAGGCGCCACCTTCAGCGTCTGGCTGCCGCTCAATATCCAGTAAAAAGCGGCGCTGACTTGCACGCCGCTTTTGTTTCACCTTTTCTTCGCCTCCTGCCAGAGTGCCTCCATCTCGTCAATTGTCATCTCGGAGAGTTTCCTCCCCTGCTTCAGTGCACCTTTTTCGACATAGGCAAATCGCTTCTTGAAGCGTAGATTCGTCCCCCGCAGGGCAGACTCAGCGTCCACTTTCTTCCAGCGCGCCAGGTTGACCAGGGCGAAGAACAGGTCACCCAATTCAGCCGTTAGCTCGGCATCATCGGTTGCAGCGCGCACTTCACGAATCTCTTCAGCTATTTTGTCTAATACACCACCAATTTCCGGCCAGTCGAAGCCGACCCGGGCGGCGCGGTCCTGGTATTCTTGAGCCTGGGTGAGGGCAGGCAATGCCAGCGGGACGCCATCCAGCAAGCCTTTTTCATTGCCTTCTTCAAGCCGTTCCTCAGCCTTGAGTTTTTCCCAATTCCTGAGCACACCCTGAACGCCATCCAACTGTACATCGCCGAAAACATGCGGGTGGCGGCGGATGATCTTGTCGTAGATGCCCTTGAAAACGTCAGCCATGTTGAAGTCACCGGCTTCGCTGGCAATCTGGGCATTGAGGACGACCTGGAGCAGGAGGTCGCCGAATTCCTCGGCCATTTTGCCAGGGTCACCGGAATCGAGCGCAGACAAGGTCTCGTAGGCCTCTTCCATCAAGTGCGGGCGCAGCGACTGATGAGTCTGCTCCCGGTCCCAGGGGCAGCCATCCGGGGCGCGCAGGGCCGCGACGATCTCCTGAAAGGCCTCGAAGGAGGTGCCCTCCCCCAGCGGCGGGAGGTAGAGCGCCGTCAGCAGGCCGAGGTGCTTCGAGCGATCCATTTCGTAGAGCGGAATGTCCTCGACCATTTCATCCTTCGTCCCGGCGGCATGGACGAGGCGGACGGGGTGCTCATCGGGATAAAACGTGTTGAGGGTCATCTTGACCTCGGCAGCCACGAGTTGCGAGTAAATCTGGGCAATCAACACAGGCACATCCGGTGGGAAGTTGGCCACATGCGCCTGGCTCAATTCGATCGCGTCCAGCAGCATGAGGCGCGGGTATGGGTCGAGGCCGAGGGCGGCGAAGACCGGCTCATGGAAGGAGAGTCCGCTCACGATTCTCAGGGGCAGGTCCAGGGTCCGGGCACGGCAGGTAATCTCCGGGCCGGTGGCCTCTGCCACGAATGGGTCGCCCGGCACGGCGTAGATCACGCCCTGGGGCCGTCCTCCCAATTCCAACACCTTTTCCACGATGGCTGCATAGACTTCTTCGAACGATTCGCCGTTCTCGTAGAGGTGGTCGAATGACTGTACTTTCAGCGCAGGCGGCAGGCCTGGGACAGTCGGATGCTGGCTCGTGCGCAGGTAAATTTCATCTGCGGATGAAATTACATCCCACGCTTCGCGGGTTAGTTTGGCCGGGTCTCCGGGACCGAGGCCGAGGAGGGTGATTCCAGGCATGGGGAACTCCTAAAGAACGAAAAACAAAAAGAAAAAAGACAAAAGGTAAAAGGTTAAAGTAAAACGTAATGCGCTGACGATTATATGATAATCCCAGGCATTACGTTTTGTTTTTCGCTTTATGTTTTTGAATTAGCGCTTGGTGTAGGTCGGGGCCTTGCGGGCGCGCTTGAGACCGGGCTTCTTGCGTTCCTTGATGCGGGCATCGCGGGTCAGCAGGCCGAACTTCCGCATGGCCGGGGTCAGGTTGGCATCCATCTTGACCAGGGCGCGCGCCAGGCCGAGGGTAATGGCGTCCGTCTGCCCGGTGACGCCGCCGCCTTTAACATGGACGGTCACATCATACGAGTGGGCCTCCTGGCCGGCAGCCTTGAACGGGGACAGGATGGTTTCGATGTCGCCCAGGCGGCCAAAGTAGACCGGGCCTTCCTTGTCATTGACGATAAAGCGGCCCGAGCCGGATATTACGCGCACACGGGCAATGGCTTCCTTGCGGCGTCCGACGCCTTCGAAATATTGCACAGACATGTTCCTGCTCCTTTATGCAACCTGCTGCGGGTTCTGCGGACCGTGCGGATGCTCGGCGCCGGCATACACCTTGAGGCGTTTGAGAATATGGCGGCCCATCCGGTTGTGCGGCAACATGCCCCAAACGGCAGAGCGGATGACGCGGTCCGGGCGGCTTTGCAGTTGGTCGCGCAGGCTGATGGTCTTCAAGCCGCCGGGATAACCGGAATGGTGATGATACATCTTGGTTGTCAATTTGGTGCTGGTCTTGGTGCCGGTGACGGTGATTTTCTGGGCATTGATGACGATCACATAATCGCCCATCTCCACGCCGGGGGTGAAAGTTGGTTTGTGCTTGCCC
>JBFMCM010000359.1:0-4851 GCA_040754355.1 Chloroflexota bacterium
CCAGCGGTCCCAAAACATCCTTTTCGGACTTTGCAGCGTGCGCCAGCCCATTCACTGCTTCACCGACCGTCCCATCGCCGCCCGCAGCGATGATCGGTGAAAATCCCTGACGGGCAGCCTGTTCGGCAAGTTCGATGATGTGTCCCGGACCATCCGAGACGACCATTTCGAAGTCCACACCGGCAGCCTGGAGGGCGGCCTCGGCTTGCGGCCAGCGGGTTTTGGCATTCCAACGGTTGGAATAGGGGTTGAGAATGACTTTGGCGGTCATAGCTCCTCACTCTTCGAGGGGATGGGTTCAGGCTGTTTCCGGTTTTTCTTTATGATCAGGATAATAATAGTGATTATCGCGGTGAACATAACGAGGGCGCAAAGACAAATCCCCATGATGACCAATATTTCCGGTAGTCCAAAATTTTTGATCATTCTTATTCACTCCTCTCGACTTTGATATTCTTTTGCATTTTACCACTTCTAAATTGAACCAGAACGACAGCCGCCATGATGAGCAGGCAGCCAGCCAACTGTACCAGCGAAAGGTTCTCCTTCAGGAAAATCCAGCCAAACAGGGCGGCAAAGACCGCTTCCAGGCTCATGATGAGGGCGGCATCATTGGCAGGCGTATGCTTTTGTGCCAGCACCTGGAAGGTAAAGCCGACCGCGATCGAAAAGACTGCCGTATACAGAATGGCCGGTACAAGCGCGAGCATGACCTCGGACGTAGGCCGTTCTACGATTGCCCCCGTGACCAGGTTGAACAGCCCGCAGACGAGATACTGGCCGGCGGCAAATGGCAGGAGGGCGATGCGTCCCTGTGCCCTCCCAACCACAACAACGTGCATGGCCCAGAAAAAGGAGCCGATAAAAATCAGCCAGTCGCCGGATGCAACTTCATACCTGCCGCCGGTGCTGAGCAGGAAGCCGCCAGCCACCGCGGCCGCCACGGCCAGCCAGGTCTTGAGCGCCGGGGTTTCGCGCCAGCCGATCCACAGGATGACCGGGACGACGACTACGTAAAGAATGGTGATGAAGCCGCCATTCCCGGCCGTGGTGGTCGCCAGCCCGACCTGCTGGAAGTAGACGGCCACATAAAGCGCAAATCCGGCCAGGAGCACATACACCAGGTTCTTGCAGGTGACGGCGCCGCGCATCCCGGTAAAGGGCAGGAGCAGCAATCCGCCCAGCAGGAAGCGGCTTCCGTTGAGCAGGAAGACGATGTCATACTGCGCGGCCACGCGCATGACGGCAAAGGCGCTGCCCCACAGGAGGGCAGTCAGCAGGAGGAGAAGGTCGGCCTTGAGGCGCATAATAAAAAGCAGGGCGGCTTTGCGGCCGCCCTGTGGTTACTCCTCCTCAGTATTTTCCCAGGCAGTCAACTTGTCCAGCGACTCTTTTTCCGCCGGCGTCAGGCGGACCTGGAGTGCACCCAGACTGTCTTTCAACTGTTCGGGGGTATTTGCCCCAATGATTGGACTAGTCACCAATGGATTAGCCAAGAGCCAGGCCAGGGCCAGCTGGGTCAGGCTGGCGTTCTTCTCCTTTGCCAACGCGTCCATCAGGTCGAGCAAAGCCCAGTTCTTCTCAGTGAAATAGCGTTTCGCCCCGCCGGCGCGCGCCGAACTGGGCTGCAGGTTGCGGCGATATTTACCGGTCAGGAAACCGCCAGCCAGCGGACTGTACGGGATGACGCCGATCTTGTACGCCTCGCAGACAGCCGCGAGTTCGCGCTCGAACTCGGCGCGATGGACGAGGTTATAGTGCGGCTGGAGCGAGTCGAAGCGGCAAAGGTGTTCCCGGTCCGAGGTCCAGAGCGCCTGCATCAACTGCCAGGCAGCATAATTGGACGCGCCGATGGTACGCACCTTGCCCTGTTCGACCAATTCGTCGAAAGCCCGCAGGGTCTCCTCGATGGGTGTGTTGTCGTCCGGCCAATGGGTCTGGTACAGGTCAATAGTATCCGTCTGCAGGCGGCGCAGGGAATTTTCCACCGATTTCACGATATGCGCCCGCGAAAGGCCTTCGTCCCCCGGGCCGCCGCCCATGTTGCCGCGCACCTTCGTGGCCAGTACGATCTTCTCGCGCGGTATGCCGCTTTCCTTCCACCACTCCCCAAGGATGCGCTCCGCAACGCCGCCGGGATTGCCGTCTGCCCAGCGGGAGTATATATCTGCGCTATCGAAAAAGTTGATGCCCGCTTCGTAAGCAGCAGAAAGGACGCGTTGAGACTGCGCCTCGTCCGCGGTCCAGCCGAACTGCATGGTACCGAGGCATAAAACAGAGACCTTCAAATCGGTCAGGCCAAGCAGGCGATATTCCATGCTGTCTCCGGCTCAAAGTTACGAATAAGAAGTCATTGGCCTTCTAGCGCCATTCGCGCATCACTTTCCCCACGAAAGTCTGGATGACCTTGCGCATCCTCTCCTTCTCTGTTTCGGTCACGAATGGCTGCTTGATCAGACTTTCATAGATCGGGACGGCTTCCTTGCTGCGCCCCAGTTGGGACAGGTATTCGGCCTTCTTCTCGGAGACCTCGTACCGGCTGTACATCTGCTCATAGGCGATGCCCTTCTCGAACCAGGCCAGCGCTTCTTCCGTGCTTCCCAGCCGGTCGGAAATATAAGCCATTTTGACGCACAAGGCAGCCTTATCGAGATCGGATATGTCCTGTATGCTCAATTGATAGAGGGTGGTCTCTGCTTCCTTCAGGCGACCTGCCGAAAGCAGGCTGTTGGCTTCCTGCAACAGTCGAGTGAATTCCGAATATTCCATGAGTGCCTCCAGTCCCTGCTATTTTACTGCGTTCGCCCATGAATGCGTAGACTGCAAGTCGCGCCTCTGCCTTCTGCTATAATTGCCGCATGGATGACCCGGAATTGACAAAGTACCTCGTCCTTCGGTTGGGAAACACGGCCAGTAAAAACGACCTCATCATGGAACTCTGCGAGAGACATGGATTTTCCTGGTCCGAAGCGGAAGCCCTGCTGCAGCGCGTGGAGGCAGAACACGAAGGCCGGATTGCCGGCAGGCGTTTCCCGCTGCTCTTCGTCATCGCTCTGGGTATTTTTCTTGGGGGTCTGGCGCTGGTCATCTACGATGCGTACGTCTTCATTTCCCTGCTGGAAACAGACTTGACCAGCGTATTTACCAGCCTGGATGCAGCCACACACATGCGCCTCATCTTCGACATCGGGATTGCGCCCATCACAGGGATGATCATCGGCGCGGCCATGATGCTCGGCAGCCTGGTTGGCATGCGCCGCGCCTGGACGCCTCTGCTCGACCACTGGCTGGAAACGAAACATGGCTGATGCCCTGGACCGACGCGTCAACGGGGCTGTCGTCAGCCTCTCCGGCAACGAGGCCCTGCTCGAAGGGCTGGAGACCGCACCGGCTCAAACCTTGCTGGACTGGGGCATCACCTGCGCTAAAAACATCCTTGCCGAAACGCCAGATATGACCGATGCGGCCGCCGATGAGTACGCGCAGGCGCGTCTGCGCGCCCTGCGTCAGATGCTGCGCCAGGTGAAATTGATGACCACCGCCCGCTTCTCCCCGGACCTCGTACCTGCCGCCGCGTTCCTCGACCAGGTCATCGCCCAGGCAGTCACCGTCTACGGCGGGGACTTTCGCCCGCCAGGCGCTGAAGACCGGACCGCTTTCCTCGACCAGGCGCTTACGACACAGCCGGAATTCATCCTCGCCGCGCGCCAGTGGTTGGAATCGTTTCTATAATTTGGATGACCGGAGTGCAGACTTTAGTCTGCTAAAAATATTCTGCGGACTGAAATCCGCACTCCCGATCAGTTTTATCGTTACACCATCCCATATTGAAAAGGTATCCCATGTCACCTCGAAGCCGAAGCAGCATCCGAACCACCATTACCCTTATCTTTATTTTGATTGTGGCCATAGCAGGCATCCTTTACATCACGACAGGGAATGATTACCTGGGCCTCTTTATCGTCACAGAAACACCTCTGCCCTTCACTCCCACGAACACCCTTCCAGCGTCTTTTCCGAATACATCCGGGATGCCAGGCTGGTGGGAAGTCTATTTCACCGACCCGCTGGCGGTCAATGACCCGCAGAATTACATCAACTCCATCGAGCAGGTATTGATTGACAAGATCAACGCCGCCCAAGTCTCCATCCATATTATCTCCTTCGAGTTCGACCTGACGCCCGTGGCCGAGGCGCTCATCGCCGCCCGCCAGCGCGGCCTGGACGTGCGCTGGGTCACCGACGACGAGAACGGCCTGGAGGCCGACAGCGAGCCTGAGGGAGGGCAGTTTGCCCTTTTAACGGAGGCAGGCATCCAGGTCCGCAGCGACGACCGTTCGGCGTTGATGCACGACAAATTCTGGATCTTCGACGGGGAGACCGTCTGGACCGGCTCGACCAACATCACCGTTAACGGCATTTTCGAACAGAACAACAATGTCATCGTCATCCACTCGCCGGAAGCGGCCGCCATGTACGAGCGCGAGTTCCAGGAGATGTGGGACGGCCAGTTCGGGCCGACCTCCCCCTCCACCCTGGAGCAGCAGTCCGTCATCGTGGACGGCACGCCCATCCATGTGCTTTTCTCCCCCGAGGACGGCGTGGTAGACCGCATCATTTCCTTCGTCCAGGGTGCCCAGACCAGCATCCGCTTCCTGGCTTTTTCGTTCACCGATTACCCGCTGGCGGATGCCATGCGCCAGCGCGCCGCGGCCGGTGTGGACGTGGCAGGCGTGTTCGAGAAAGTGGGCAGCGAAACCGAGGCCGCTGAACTGGACACCTTGTACTGCGCCCGCATCCCAGTGCGGCAGGACGGCAACGGGGGTTTCATGCACGATAAGGCCATCATCA
>JBFMCM010000360.1:0-4859 GCA_040754355.1 Chloroflexota bacterium
GACAACTTTCAAACCGGGGACACCCAGGAACAATTTTTCCAACGATTGGGAATGGGTAGGGCCGTAGCCGCGCCGCCCGCCCATCGGGGCGCGGACGACCATCGGCACGCGCACGTTGTCGTTATACATCCAGCGAAACTTGGAGGCATGGTTGACCAACTGGTCCGCAGCCAGGGTGACGAAGTCCCCGAACATGATCTCGGCTACCGGGCGCAGTCCGCGCAAGGCCATGCCGCTGGAGACGCCAACGATACCCGCCTCGGAGATGGGTGTGGTCAGCACCCGGTCCGGGAATTTCGTAGATAGGCCGCGCGTAACCTTGAACGCCCCACCATAGGGGTCGAGGATGTCTTCGCCAAGGATGTAGACGCGCGGGTCAGTGTCCGTCGCATGGTGGAGGGCGGAATTGAGGGAGTCGAGAACGGTTTTAGCCATTAGCATTTAGCGGTTAGCAATTAGCGATTAGAGGTGAGCGAGGGGAACGGGTCGGCGTCGGCACGCGCGAAGGCGTCGGCGATGATGGCCGCGTCTTCGGTCTTGGCCTGCTCAATCTCCTCGCCGGATAGCCGGGGACTATGGACTGTCAATGGATCGAACTGGCGGATGCGGCTCAGTTTCTCAGGCGAACGCGGGTCGTCGCCTTTGCTGTGGGCCGAGAAACGGTTAGTGTGCAGGAGCAGGCACCCAGGTCCCGCCCCGGAGCGCACCTGGCGGATGGCCTCCGCGGCTGCCTCCCGCACCTCCAGCACGTCTGCCGTCTCGCGCTCCCAGACGGGTATGCCGAAAGCGGCAAATCGACCGGCTATGGAACCGGCTAATGCCTTCTCGATCGGGGTTGTCTGGGCGTAGCGGTTGTTCTCAAGGACGATGAGCAGGGGCAGGGTCCAGAGGGCAGCCATGTTGAGACTCTCGTACAGGGCGCCCTCGCCGAGTGTTCCATCGCCGACAAAGACGAGAACGATATTGCCAGTCCGTTGTGCTTTCTCGGCCAGCGCCATGCCGGTGGCAACCGGCACGATGCCGCCCTGGATGCCGTTGGAATAGAAATTGCGCCATTGGATGTGTTGGCTGCCGCCGCGCCCCCCCACCAGGCCGGTGGCTCTGCCCATCAATTCGGCAACCAGGCGATAAGGATCGCCGCCGTAGGCCAGGAAATGGCCGTGACAGCGATGGTTGCTAAAGACCACGTCCTCTGCATTGGTGACAGAAAAAATACCTGCTGCGTCCGCTTCCTGCCCGATGTATGTATGCGTCGTACCGACCAGTTTCCCAGTCGAGAACTCAGCCAGCAGGCGCTCCTCGAAACGCCTGATGAGCAGCATGGTTCGATAGAGTTGGAAATCGTCGCTCATGACGGGCGAATTATAACCCAGCCGCGCGTTGGGTACTGAAGATGTTGCTGCTTATGCGCAATCAGTAAATACCCAAAGGTGCAGGCGTCTGCCTCATGGTATAATCGCCCTTCGTATGAGCCCAGAAACCACCTCTACAAAACTTTGCCCCACCTGCGGGACGCGGCTGGCCGAGAACGCCACGCGCTGCGCAGTGTGCGGCAGTGAATTCAGCCCGGCTGCCCAGCCCAAGGCGAAGGCACAAAAAGCCGTCCAGGGGACGCGCATGCCGGAAGTGACCCTCAGCCTGCCGGTGGCCATAGGTCTGCTCCTTCTCGTTCTGCTCGTCGGCGCGGGGGCGTTGTATTTTACACTCAAGGGGACCAATTTAATCGTCGCGGCGACGGCTGTCTCGAGCCCCACCGAGACGCCTACCATCACAGTCACGCCAACCGATACCCTCATCCCGACCGAAACACCCACCCTGACTCCGGAACCGCCGTATGAATACGAAGTTCAATTGAACGATACCTGCTACTCGATCGCGGCCTTTTTCGATGTATCGGCCAATATCATCATCCTGGAAAATGACCTAAACACGAACTGCACCGACCTTTACGTCGGGCAAATTATTTATGTCCCGCGCCCGACAGCCACGCCCCCGCCGCCTCCCACCGCGACCCTGGAGCCGGCCGAGGCGACCCGCGCCGCCTGCCAGACGGTGGAGTACACCGTCCAGGCCAACGACACGCTTTCCAGTATCGCCGTCAACTACAACGTCCCGATGGAAGCAATCAAGAGTTGGAATGGTCTCAGCACCGACAATGTCATGCTCGACCAGGAATTGCTCATCCCCTTGTGTATGCGCGCCGCCACTGCCGGCCCCTCGCCCACACCCACTGCCCCGCCGCCTTATCCGGCCCCCAGCCTGCTCCTGCCTGCCGATGGCTCCCCGTTCTCCCTGGCGGATATCACCGTTACCCTTCAGTGGGCTTCGGTGGGAACGCTGCGCGACAACGAGCGCTATCAGGTCACCGTGGAAGATGTGACCGCTGGAACGGGCCGCCGGCTGGTGGACTATGCCAACGATACCAAGTTCATCGTCCCGGTCACCTTCCGCCCGCAAGACAGCCTGCCTCACGTGATGCGCTGGTGGGTAGTGACCGTCCGCCAGACCGGCACCGACGACCAGGGCGATCCCATCTGGTCGGTAGCCGGCGCGGCTTCGACCCCGCGCGTCTTCACCTGGACCGGTTCGGCTGCCGTTCCGACTGCGACGCCATAGCAGGTACAACCAACAATCAGCATATATTGAAAGCCCTCGTTTCCCAAAAGAACGGGGGCTTTTTGCAGGTGTATAATCGCCTGGAGGAAGTCACCCGTGCCAAGTAGAAAACCGATCATCAATATCCGCGCATACAACCGTTATGCCTGGGATTACCAGGCGGCGCACGGCAACAAGTTCACCGTCCCGGTCATGCCGGAAGTGATCGCTGCCGCGCGGCGGGGAGAATTTTCCGTACTGCTCACGGAAACCAAGCCCGTCCCTAGGGATTGGTTCCCGGCCTCCTTCAAAAGGATTGATTTGCTCGGGCTGGCTTGCGGCGGCGGTCAGCAGGGGCCGGTCTTCGCCGCGCTGGGCGCCAACGTGACCATCTTCGATAATTCCCCGGCTCAACTGGAAGGCGACCGGCAGGTGGCAAAACGCGAGGGGCTGTCCATCCGCATTGTCGAAGGAGATATGCGCGATCTATCGGTCTTTCCGGATGCCTCGTTCGACCTGCTCTTCCATCCGGTCTCCAACGTCTTCTGCCCCGAAATCCGCCCGGTCTGGCGGGAGGCGTCCCGCGTCCTGCGCAAGGGCGGCTTGCTCCTGGCCGGGATTGCCAACCCAGTCTATTACCTGTTCGGCACCACCCTCGAAGACCAGGAAGCCCTGACCGTCCGCTTCAAAATTCCCTACTCCGACCTGGAAGCCTTCAGCGAAGAAGAACTGCGCGCCTACATGGATGATGGCACACCCCTCGAATTCGGACACACCCTCACCGACCAGATTGGAGGTCAGACCGAGGCCGGTTTTGCCATCACCGGCTTCTACGAAGACATATGCCCGGATTCTCCCATCAGCAAATATCACCCCTCTTACATCGCCACCCAGGCTGTCAAGTTGTAAAAGGAGTAGGTATGCCAAAACATAAGATCGAGCCACAAAAACATATTGCCCTGGTCGCTCACGACAATAAAAAGTCCGACCTACTGGATTGGGCGCGCTACAATCAGGGGACGCTGGCGCGTCACTTTCTCTACGCCACGGGCACGACCGGCAACCTGCTGGCGAAAGAACTGGGACTTCCAGTCGCCAGTTTCTTTTCCGGGCCCCTGGGCGGCGACCAGCAAATCGGCGCGGCGCTCGCCGAAGGAAAGATTGACTTCCTCATTTTCTTCTGGGACCCGCTCGAACCCCAGCCCCACGACCCGGATATCAAGGCCCTCCTGCGCCTGGCAGTCCTCTATAACGTCCCTACCGCCTGCAATCGAGCCACTGCAGATTTCATCATCTCATCCCCCTTGATGGTGCAGGATTACGAACGGTCCATGCCGGATCTGGACCGATATTCGTCACACTACATTCCAGGCGAGTGAACAGCTATATACTCGTCTGGCCAAAGGAGCCAATGTGACAGCGCACGCTGCCAAAGAGACTATTTTTCTTCACACCGCAGAAATGGGGCTGGGTGCCTGGGCATGGGGTGACCGGACCCTCTGGCACTACGGACGCGGCTACACCGACGCTGATATCGCGGCCGCCTTTCATGCTTCGCTGACGGCCGGCATCAACCTGGTGGATACAGCCGAGGTCTATGGCGCTGGACGTTCCGAAACCCTGCTGGGAGGATTTATACAAGAAACCGACCAGCCAGTGTTGGTCGCCACGAAATACCTCCCCTTCCCGTGGCGGCTGAGATCCAGGTCGGTTGTCAAGGCATTGCAGGGCAGTCTGAAACGCCTCGGCCTGGAAAAAGTGGACCTGTACCAGATCCATTGGCCGACGCCTATCCCTCCGATAGAAGACCTTGCCGAAGGGCTAGCGCTTGCTGTCCAGGCTGGGCTGTCCCGGGCGGTGGGCGTTTCCAATTTCAACAAGAACCAGATGCAGCGCGCCTATACCGTGCTGGCAAAGTACAAAATCCCGCTGGCCTCCAACCAGGTGGAATATCACCTTCTGGACCGCCGCATAGAGAAGAATGGCCTGCTCGACCGCTGCCAGGAACTCGGCGTCCGGGTCATCGCCTATAGTCCACTGGCGAAAGGACTTCTGACCGGAAAATATTCCCCCGAAAACCCGCCGCCGTCCGCGCGTGGGAATACTTCCAAAGAATATTTGCAGGAACTGAAGGGGTTGGTAAGCCTGATGGCAGAAATCGGCCAGGGCCACGGAGGAAAAACCCCCGCACAGGTGGCATTGAACTGGACGATCTGCAAAGGCGCCCTCCCCATCCCAGGTGCAAAGACCGAAGCACAGGCAGT
>JBFMCM010000361.1:0-9665 GCA_040754355.1 Chloroflexota bacterium
GTGTTCATCCTTTTTAACTGTGGTTAGCCCTAGAGTTGCCGATTGCTGTCGTCTATGTAATATTTCAGTGTTTGGTCCATTCCTCCCGCACGCGCCGGTAGGTTTCCTCCAACGCTTCGGGCATCACTTTCGTCTCGGCCAGGGTGAGCATGAAACTGGCGTCCCCGGTCCAGCGCGGCACCACGTGCAGGTGGGCGTGGCCGGGAATCCCAGCCCCGGCGGATTCGCCCACGTTGGCGCCCATGTTAAAACCGTCCGGCCTGTACACTTTTCGCAAGACTGACATGCCGCGGGCGGCGAGTTCCATCATTTCAGCGCGGCAGGCGGGTTCGAGGTCCTCGAAAGAGGGATGGTGGAGGTTGGCGACCACCATCAGGTGGCCGCTGGTATATGGAAAACGATTCAGGATGACGAATGCCTTTTCCCCGCGCCAGACCACCAGGTTGTGTGCGTCGTCCGTCTGTTTTTGTACCTCACAGAAAACGCACCCCTCGGGAGGGGAGGCTTGGACGAATTTCATGCGCCAGGGTGCCCAGAGTCGTTTCATGCTGGGTGTATTGTAGCAAAAAAGAGGCTCTTGCGGAATAGGGATTTATGGGTAATGAAATATATGCCATCGGTGATTTCAACCGTTGACATCCCTCTCCAATGCGAGTATTCTGTGACTATGCAACCGGCATTATTCGACGCCTCCCCGCGTTACACTGTCACCGACCTGACGCGCCGCCTGCGCCTCTTGCTCGAGTCCACTGCTGACCTGCAGGGGGTCTGGGTGGAGGGCGAATTGTCCAATTTTTCCCGGCCCTCCTCTGGTCACGTCTACTTTACTCTCAAAGATTCCAGCGCCCAGTTGCGCTGCGTGATGTGGCGCAACGACGCCGCCCGGCTGAAGTTCACGCCTGCCGACGGCATGTTGGTGGAAGCGCACGGGGGCATCAGCCTCTACGAGGCCAGCGGCCAGTACCAACTCTACGCCGACCTCCTGCGCCCGCTGGGGGAGGGGGCGCTCTTCGCCGAGTTCCTGCGCCTGAAAGCCCTGCTCGAAGCCGAAGGCCTGTTCGACCCGAGGCGCAAACGCCCCATCCCGGAACTGCCGCGCCGCATCGGCATCGTGACCTCGCCCACCGGTGCGGCCCTGCGCGACATGCTCAACACCCTGCGCAGGCGCTACCCGCTGGCGGAAGTCATCCTGGCACCGACGCCGGTCCAGGGCGAGGAGGCCCCGCCTGCCATCGTCGCCGCGCTGCGGACCCTGAGCCTGTCCGCCGCGCCGGATGTCATCCTGCTGGCGCGTGGCGGCGGCTCGATGGAAGACCTGTGGGCGTTCAACGATGAGCGCGTGGTGCGGGCGGTGGCTGAATCGACTGCCCCGGTCATCACTGGGGTGGGCCATGAGACGGACTTCACCCTGGTGGATTTCGCCGCCGACCTGCGCGCTCCCACCCCGACCGCGGCCGCCGAACTGGCCACGCCTCTCACTCTGGCCGACCTGCAATCCGGTCTGATGCAGATGGAACAGTCATTGGTTGGGGAGATGCAGGCGGGCTTCCAGCGCCGCCGCGAGACTCTGGGCTGGCTGGAGGCGCGCCTGAGGTTGGTTTCCCCGAGGCGGCGGCTGCAGAGCGAACGCCAACGTCTGGATGACATCACCCGCCGTCTGAACGCCACGCAGGCCCACGGTCTTGCCCTGGCTGCGGCGCGGCTGAATGGGCTGGAAAGCCGGCTGCTGGCGCTCAGTCCGCTGGCAGTATTGCAGCGCGGCTACGCGGTCGTCACCCGCAAAGCAGATGACCGGATTGTTTCTGAAGTTTCCCTCGCCCGCCCCGGCGACGACCTGAGCGTGCGCGTCCGGGATGGCGAGTTCGGGGCCCGCGTATCGGGCGAATAGGAGGCGTATGGCAGAGCCGAAACCTGTGGATAAGTTGAATTACGAAGAGGCCTTCTCCGAACTGGAGGCCATCGTGGCTTCGTTGGAAAGCGGCGACCAGCCCCTGGAGAAAGCCACGGCGGTGTTTACCCGCGGCCAGGCGCTGGTGAAGCGCTGCGCTGAATTGCTGGAAAAAGCCGAGTTGAAAGTGCGCCAGTTGACCGGCGAGGAAGTAAAGGATTTCGAGGCGCCTGAATGAACTTCAAGGCCATCCTGGACAATCCCATGCTCTGGACGGCCCTGGCGGGCTGGTTCCTCGCCCAGGCGCTCAAGATACCAATTGATTATTTCCAGAACCGGCGTTGGGATTGGGCCTCGTTCTTCGCCGCCGGAGGTATGCCCAGTTCCCATTCCGCACTGGTGACTTCCGCGGCCCTGGCGGCAGGGTTGTATCATGGCTTCGACAGCCCGATCTTCGCGCTGGCGGTTGCCATTGCCATGGTGGTGGTGTACGATGCCACCGGCGTCCGGCGTCAGGCCGGGATGCAGGCGCAGAAAATCAACGTCCTGGTGGCAGAACTGCTGAAAGGCCATCCGATCTCACAGCAGGAATTACGTGAAGTGATCGGGCATACACCCCTGGAGGCCATCGGCGGTGTGCTGCTGGGACTGGTCGTTGCCCAGGGAATGTGGTTCATCTGGCGCTGACCATCAGGTCTGTCACTGAGAAGGAGGAATGATGCCTGCGAAAAAGACCACCCAATCGCAAGGAGCAAAAAGTGATCTTGCCGCGCTCCGGCACGAACTCGAGCAGGCGCAGGCTGAATTGGGGCGCAAGATCCGCTTCGTGGAGTATCTCCTGGCGACCCTGCCCAATCTCGTCTATCTCTTCGACCTCCAGGCTAAGCGCGTTGTCTTTGCCAACCAGGTCAGTGCTCCTTTCCTGGGGTACAAGACGGAAGAAATCCTGGCGATGGATCGTGAAGCGCTGACGGCGCTCCTGCATCCGGATGATGTGGAACATGTCCATGCCCACCACGGAACCTGCCAGCAGGCCGCCGATGGCGACATTCTCGAACTCGAATTTCGCCTGAAGCATAGTTACGGTGATTGGCACTGGGTCTCCGTCCGCGAGACGCCCTACGAACGCAGCCCAGACGGGCAGGTGACACAAATGATCGGCACTGCCGAGGATGTCACTGAACGCACGCTGGCGCAGGAGAAACTTTGGTACACCAGCACCCATGACGGCCTGACCGGGCTTTACAATCGGCTCTACTTCGAGGAGGAAATCGCGCGCCTCGAACGCGGCCGGCGTTTCCCTGTGACTGTCCTGGCCGCGGACGTGGATGGGCTGAAGGAGGTGAATGACCGCCTCGGCTATCCTGCCGGGGACGCGCTCATCCGCAGCGCGGCCGAACTGCTCAAATCCTGTTTCCGCGCCGAAGATGTGGTGGCGCGCACCGGCGGGGACGAGTTCGGTGTCCTTTTACCGGACATCGGCCTGGTCTCCATGGATGCCATCCAGACACGCGTTTTGCGGAAAATCGAAATATATAATACCTCCCACCCCAAATCGCCCGTACAAATTTCCTTCGGTTTCGCATCTGCAGAGCACGGCGAGGCGCTGCGCGACGTGGTCCGTGAGGCTGACCGCCGACTGCTCTCGAACAAAGTCGCCGCGCGCAACAAGAATTGAGAACTATGTAGATTGTGGGAGTGCGGACTTTAGTCCGCAAGAACATTGCAGACTGAAGTCTGCAATCCATAAAAATGCACCGCATCGCCGGGTGAAATGTTCTAGCGGGACAGGTGGCGCTTGAGCGCTGACATTACACTGCGGACTTCCGGGACGCGCAGCAGGATCAGCACCAAGCCATACACAATTCCCCCAACCGCCACCCCGCCCAGGGCGGTCAGCGCGGTGGGCGCGGACCCGGCAGCCTGCATCCAAAAGACGAGCGCCGCAGACAGGCCCAGGGTCCCGAGCGCGGCCGCTCCGAAGCCTTTGGCGATCTCCGCGCCGTGGATGCCGTTCAGCCGTTTGCGCATCAGCAGGAAGAGAGTCGTCACTTCGAGCGCGGTGGAAAGCGAGACGGCTAGCGCCAATCCACCGTGCGGCATCCAGCCGAGGCGTTCGAACAGACTGGAGAAGAGCAGGCTGAGGCCAATGGACAGCATCATCGCTGCTGCACCAACCAGGACAGGGGTCCTGGTGTCGTGCATGGCGTAGTAGGCGCGCACGAGCACCTCGAGTACCGAGTGGAAGAGCAATCCAGCTGAATACCAAATCAATGCCCAGGCTACCATTTGGGTCGTTTCGGCGGTGAACTCGCCGCGTTGGTAGAGGAAAGCAATGATGGGGACGCTCAGGAGGACCAATCCTGCCGAGGCGGGGAGGGAAAGCAGGATTTCGGCGCGGATCACTTTTGCCAGCATCCTGCGAAGTTCGTCTAGTTTTCCTTGTGCGTACTGAGCGGAAAAAGTGGGCATCACCGCCGTCCCGGCTGACTGGGCAATGGCAGCCTGCGCCATGTACATCATCATGAAGCCTAAGGTCAAGGCGTAAACTGCACCATCATAGCGTGAAGCCAGCAGGGTGTTGACCCAAAGCATCGCCTGCACCGCGGCAGCCCCGAACATGCGCGGCACCATCAGGCGGAACACCTCCCCCACGGAGGGATTGTGCAGCCCGAAAGTCAGGCTGTATTGACCTCTCAAGTGCAGAATGGAGGGGACCTGAATTAACAGGGCGAACAATGAACCGGCTACGACACCCCAAGCCAGGCCGTAAATGCCCATGCTGGGAGCCAAGATGGTCGCGCCGAAAATCTGTCCCAACTGATACATGGCCGGAGTCAGGGCAGGGATCAGGAATTTTTGGTGCGAGTTCAGGACCCCGATCAGCAGGCTGCTCAAACAGAAAAAAACAACGGAGGGGAGTTGAACTCGCAGGAGTTCCACCGTAAGGGCTTGTTCGGCGGGTGAAAAGTCCTTGCCCAGGATATACTTTACGATTGGCTCTGCCAGGAGGGCGGTGGCCGCAGCCAGAAGTGCTGTGATGATCAGGATCAGGTTGAAGGTGGCTGAGGCCAGTTTCCATGCCGAAGGACGGTCTTCTCCCATCAGGAATTTGACGAAGACAGGAATGAATGAAGAGACAAGGATGCCGCCAGCCATAATAAAAACAAGCGTTTCGGAAGGGCGGTTGGCTGCGTAAAAGGCATCCAGTTCGGTTTTGGCGTCGAAGGTGCCGGCGATGATGATCTTGGCCGCCAGGCCGACAACCTGGCTGAAAAGGTAGGCCAGCATCACGGTCCCAGCGGCGCGGGCGATGTTGGGGGCGGAGGAGTCGGGGGTTTCGGTCACGAGCGTGGATTATACCCCACGGACATCATTCCCCGAACCAGATATCTTGGCCGATGCAGTAAGGCCGCTCGGGAGCGGGTTCTTTTTCCACGATGTAATTGAATGAGAATTGCCCCACCCTGAACCTGATTTCAGCGGCTGGCAGCCATCGAATTGATGCACCGCTTACTTGGAGTCCCATGCACTGGTGACTCATTGGTCGAACGCCAAATGCGCCGTCCACGCCCCACTGGGATTTAATGAGTGCAGGCTGGAGTTGTGTGGAGAGCGCACAGGCCAGGAGGAAAGTCAGCGTGAGCAGGGGAATGAGGAGACGTTTGCGCATGGAGATATGATACCACCGGAGAAATGGAACTTATGTGCTATTTTTTCTTGCTTTGCAGTATAATGCCGCCATCTACGAGAACCAGGAGGTCAACATGGAATCGAGAAAAACCGCGCGTAGCCAACCAGTTATTATTCTATTCGTCCTCACAATAATGACGGCCTGTAATCCGGACACTACACAGGTGCCCGCGTCCGAAACCTCCACTACCGAACCTGTTGCTGTACCCGTGGACGGCTGGCTCGACATCTATTTCACCGACCCCAGTGCTCTCCATGCCTCAGACTACGAAGGCGGCCCGGATGAAGCCCTGGCCGCGGCCATTGACGCTTCACGCCTGACCGTGGACGTGGCGGTTTACAACCTGGACCTGTGGTCCATCCGCAATGCCCTGCTGGACGCGCATGCCCGCGGCGTGGTGGTACGCGTGGTGGCCGAAAGCGATAACCTGGACGGGGAGGAATTCCAAGACTTGATTGAGGCCGGGATCGAGGTGCTGGGTGACCGCCGCGAGGGCCTGATGCACAACAAATTCGTCATCATAGACCGGTCCGAGGTCTGGACTGGTTCGATGAACTTCACAACGAATGGCGCATACGAAGATAACAACAACCTGCTTCATATTCGTTCGAGTGAAATTGCTGAGGATTACCTGGTGGAATTCGATGAGATGTTCGTGGACGATTTATTTGGCCCCGATATTCGTGCGGTTACCCCCAATCCTGCCGTGACCGTGGACGGCACGCTGGTCGAAGTCTTTTTCTCGCCGGATGATGGGGTACAGGCCCGTCTGGTCGAATTGCTGGAATCTGCCCAGGATAGCATATACTTCCTGGCTTTTTCCTTTACCGCAGACCCGCTTGGCGAAGCCATCCGCAGCCGCGCTACTGCCGGGGTGACCGTGGCCGGGGTGATGGAAGCCGAACAGGTGGCGTCCAATACCGGCACGGAGTATGATCCGTTCCTGCAAGCAGGGCTGGATGTATTCCAGGATGCCAGCGAAGGCCTGATGCACCACAAAGTCATCATCATTGACGAGAGAATCGTGGTTACTGGCTCCTACAATTTTTCCTCCAGCGCAGAAGAACGCAACGACGAGAACCTGCTCATCATCCACAGCCCGGAAGTGGCGAAGGTCTTCATGGATGAATTTTGGCGCGTGTATGGCCGTGCGCAGCCGTAGCATTTTTCCAACTTATGTTTGGTTGCAGTTTTTCTAAACCCTAGAGTGAAGTAATCCATGGTAATATAGATTTGGAAAAGAGAGGCTAAATGGAAAAAAAGCGGTGGAACCCCTTTGTAACCTGCGGCATCATTGTGATATCAATGGTTCTAATGGGAGCTTTTTTCGTTGTTGGCGGTATTAGTGCTCTCGCGAAACTTTTTAGCCCTCCATCAGGGTTGAATATTGTAGCAGCTATTCCAGCGGAAGTAGAATATGGTGAGGATTTTCAGATAGTGATCCAACTTGAAAATACATCTGGGAGAAGAATAGAAATTACTGATATTTATATTCCAAACATGGATTTGGCTATGGTGACAGGAGTTGAACCTGCAAGCAGCCGTCAAGATGTTGCGAGTGACTCAACGATCTATTACTTTGACCTCGTACTCTTGCCTGAGGAAAAGAAAACGATCACATTCTATTGCCGCGCCATTCAAGAGGGGTATTATTCTGGCGAGATTGAAGTCTGGTCTGGAACCCATTCTACGAGCCGGATTTTTACACTATTCATTCAGCCTTCAAGTACACCTGAAACTCCATCTCCCGCGGCAGCCATCATGGGTGTTTACCGCGCCGTTGTTCAAATTACAGCCATGATCGAGTTGAACGGGGAGGTCACAGAAGGTTCGTCCGGGACAGGTGCGATCATCTCTAGCGATGGTTTGATCCTGACCAATTCCCACACGGTCTTATCTGGGTTGAGTTATAACACGGTTGATTTCTTGGTTAGTATGACGACCGGTTCCGGCTTACCGGCGCAACCGTTATATTACGCTGAATTAATGCAGGTGGATACCGGTTTGGATATTGCCGTTCTGCGCATCAATAAGGATATATACCACACGTCTGTTGATTCTACTGTTCTTAACTTGCCTTTTATACCGTTGGGGAGTTCAGATACGCTTTATTCAGGTATTGTGATCAACATTTTGACTTACCCGGAAAACGGTGGAGATATTATCATGTTGACTTCTGGCAAGCTGCTGGCGTTTGATTCTGATGAAGATGCTGATTACGAAATCGGTGGGAAGGCTTTGCGGGTTGTTTATGGTAAGGATATCGGTGGGGTGGTTGTGAATAATGACGGAGAATTGTTGGGTATTTTGATTAATTCCGACATTGTCAGCCCAATCAACGCGGCACTTCCTTTTATCCAAGCAGCTCAACGTGGTGAAGTGCAGAATTTATCCCAGATGAAAATCCCATATCAACCGAAAGGAACCGTTATCCTTCAGGATGATTTCTCATCAGAAACTAGCGGCTGGTCAGTAGGAAGCACCTCGTCTGGGTTCCATGGGTATGTTTCTGGTGCGCTTTCCATCAGCGTAGACATTCCACAGTATTTAGTCTGGAGTAAAAATGATGGAGAATATTTAGATGTCATTGTTTTAACCACTGCTACAGTACAACAATCCATTGGGAATGGCGGGTTTGGGATCATCTGCCGTTATGTTGATCCGAAGAATTTCTATACATTAGAAGTCACGGAGGATGGTTTATTTAGCGTTTGGAAATACGTAAATGGTGTGCAGATTTTCATCCTAGAACCGCAGACATCGGAAATTATCCCAGCTAGTGGCCCCATAAGCATGGCTGCCGAATGTATTGATAATAGCTTTCGCTTGGCGGTGAATGATATTTTATTAGCCGATATTGCCGACGAAAGTGGCAGTGTCCCAGCCAGAGGCGCACTTGGTTTGCTGGCAGAAACGTGGGAGATCGGTGGCTTTACCGTCAGTTTTGATGATTTAACGATATTTGAGCCTTGATGCTCCTTCTTGTAACAAAAGGGCAGATACCAATTGCGGTTTCTTTATTCGTAGTCGTACCTTGTAGATGAGTCCACGACCATTTAATATAAGGATGACAGTAGCCAAACTGTTTTGAAAGGTAATAACAGCGAAAACGACGGTCTTATGCACCACAAAGTGATGATCATAGACGAAAGTATCCTGATTACGGGTTCGTATAATTTCTCTTCCAGCGCGGAAGAACGCAACGACGAGAACCTGCTCATCATCCACAGCCCGGAAGTGGCGAGGGTCTTCATGGATGAATTTTGGCGCGTGTATGGCCGTGCGCAACCATAAACCCTCTAGCACTTCTCTCTTCATCCTCCCTGTTCCTGCCATCTGGCAGGAACATTTTATACCCATAACTTTTCTTGGTAATGAACGACTTATAGGATAAGTAATATCCAATTTTACCCGGAGGTAAAAAATGAAAGGTACTCGACTCTTTGTTTTGTCCGCCCTCGTCTTTGCCGGCCTGCTGCTGGCCGCCTGCGATTTCGTAGTGCCCGCCGGCGCAGAGGTCCAGGTTGCTGACGATGGCCTGAGCGCCCAGGTTGAATTCACTGGCACGGTTGACTCGATTGCAGCCGACCAGTGGGTCATCCAGGGGTTCACCGTCCTGATTGACGCCCAGACGATGATTGACGGCGCCTTCGCCGTCGGCGATGTGGTTGACGTGCACGCGGTCGTTGATGGCGTCGGGACTGTCACCGCCACCCGCATCGAGGGTTTCTCGCCTGATTCCACGCCTTCACCCGAACCTACGGAAGATCCCTCCAGCACGCCCACCTCGCCTTCATCGGATGCGGAATTCGTCGGCGTTGTGGAAAGCATTGCCGCAGACCAGTGGGTCGTTTCTGGCCAGACCTTCCTGATCACCATGCAAACCGAGTTCAAGGACATAATCGTGACCGGTGACACGGTCGAGGTGCATGCTTTCCTGGACGAAAACAATGCCATGACGGCCCGTGAGATCGAACTGGCGTTTGTGTCTGACCCCTCTTCAGGTCTGCCCCCGCTAAGCACGGCTGAGATGGAACTGACCGGTGTGGTCGAGGCTATCGCTCCCGACCTGTGGACTGTCTC
>JBFMCM010000362.1:0-3302 GCA_040754355.1 Chloroflexota bacterium
GCGATGCCCTGAGCTGGCAGGTTGAGCCTGTCGAAACCCTGCCGAAGGGTTCAAAGTAGTTGGTTTTTTCTTCAGAGGATGCTCTTGATCTTGCTCTTGAATTTACAGAAAATACCTTGCACTATCACTTTCATAGTAAATGAGCGATGGTTTTGACGAATTGGTGGAGCATAAGGATGGCAATGGCATTATCATTCTATGGGATCTGGCAAATGGGCAGGAGGTTGCCCGGTTATATAATGATGGTTATTTCATACATTGCCTGGACTTCAGTCCAGATGGTAAGACGCTTGCTGCATGCGCAAATGATATCGGCGGAACCAACGATATAGCACTTTGGGATGTGGCCCAGCATGAAACTGTTGGTCACTTAGAGACGCCAAATTGGTCAAATGGTGGTGTATATGCTCTGTCTTTCAGCCCGGATGGAAAGCTACTTGCCGGCGCAGCTCTTGTTGGTCCGGTAGTTTGGGATGTAGAAATGCAAACCCCACTGGGCGCGACCCAAAGCATCGAGACCAATTCGGAGATTGACTTCAGTCCTGAAGGTCGCTGGTTGGTTTTTACGAATACTCAGTTATATACATTTACGATGCTAACACTCTAGAACCAGTAGGAAGATTGGCAGGTTCAGTTGCTGATTCGTCTGATGCTTGGTTCTTAACCAACGGGCAAATACTCGCCTTGTATTGGTATCAAAACACACCGGCCCGAATAGGTATATGGAAAATAGAGATGCCCTAAATTCGAATGCTTTCTTTCGCACGACGCAGACTCCACTCGACCACTTCAAGCGCGGGTAGGCTGCGGCAAAACCAACGTGAAAAGATAAATCTCCCGGAGACTTTGGAGTCCCCGGGAGATTGTTGATACTACTTACAACTCGCAATACCTCTCGATGCGCTTTTCGATCACACCCAAACTATCCTCCCAGAACTTGCGCGAGCGGAGGTCAATACCGAAGCGGGCGGCCAGGTCGGCGGCCGGAGCCTCGCCGGTGGAGGCCAGCAGGGACTTGTAATCCGGCACGAAGTCCGCGCCGCGCTGCTGGTAGATGGCGTACAGGCCGATGCCAAAGAGCAGGCCGAAGGCGTAGGGGAAATTGTAGAAGGGCAGGCCGCCGTAATAGTAGTGCGGCTTCCAGGTCCACATGTAAGGATGGTAGGCGGCCAGGTCGCCGTAAGTAGATTTCTGGGCGCGCTCCATCATCTCGCACAGGTCGTCGGGGGAGAGTTCGGACTTCCCGCGCCGCTCGAAGACCTCCTTCTCGAACAGGTAGCGCGAATAGATGTCCACGATGACCTGGTTGTCGCCGATGAGTTGCGTCTCCAGGATGGCCAGTTCGGCCTGCGGGTCCTTTGTCTCGGCCAGGATGGCCTGCATGACGATCGTCTCGCACATGATGGAGGCCGTCTCGGCCAGGGTCATCGGGGTATCCTGCTGGAGTTCGGTCTTCCCGGCCTGGTAGGCGCAGTGATTGTGGAAGCCGTGGCCGAGTTCATGGGCGATGGTGCCGACCTGGTCGAGAGTCCCGTCGAAGTTGCACAGGACGCGGCTCTCCCTGACCTTGGGCACGCCCATGCAGAAGGCGCCGCCGCGCTTGCCCTCGCGCTGTTCGGCGTCTATCCAGCGCTGGTCGAAGGCATTCCCGGCAAAGCCGGCTAGTTCGGGCGAGAACTTGGCGAAGTTTTCGACGATGAAGTCGCGCGCTTCATCGAACGAATAGGTCTTTTCGGACTTGCCTGCCGGGGCGAAGACGTCCCACCAGGCCAGTTTCTCCTTGCCCATGCGCCTGGCCTTGGCGGCATAGTATTTGCGGAAGGTCGGGAAGGAGGCTTCCATGGCGGCCAGCATGGCTTCGAGAGTCGGTCGGTCGATGCGCGCCATGTCAATGGCCTGATGCAGGGCATCGGTCCGGCCGCGCTTCTGGTTGAGGGTGTTGGCCCAGCCCTTGACGCCGTTCATGGCCGCCGCCAGCGGTTCGCGGACCGATTTCCAGGCTTCCAGTTCCGCTTCGTAAGCGCGCCTGCGGACGGACTCATCCGGGTGGGAGTGCAGGTTGATCAAGGCTGGCATAGGCAATTTCTGGGTCTTGCCGTCCAGTTCGAAATCCACGGTCAGTTGCGAGGTGACCGTGCCCTGCAACTTGCTCCAGGCGTTGGTGCCGCTCAGGCCGAGTTCGGCGGCGATGGTCTCCTCCGGCTCGGTCATCATGTACTTGGACTGCTCGGCGGTGTCCCGCAGGGTGAAGGCGTGGGCGGCCGTGGACGGGTTGGCCGGGATGACCCCTTCCAGCACGGGGGTGATCTTGCCCACCCAGGCCTGGAACTGGTTGGCGAGCACCTGCATGCGCACGCCGGTCATCTGGAATTCGGACATTTTCTTCATCGCCAGGGTGTTGTGCGAATCGGTGGTGACGAAGGACTGGATGTAGGCGCGCAGCGTTCCGGCCAGTTCCTGCAGGGCGTTGAAGCGTTCGATGGCTTCCCCGGCCAGGGCGGCCAGTTTCTCGACCGGGGTCTTGGCGTCCGTTTTGGAGACCTTTTCTTTGAAGAACGACTCCAGCCCTTCGATCTGGCCTTTCATCAGGGCGAAGTCGGCTTCGTATTCCTTGGATTCGAGCGCGGGGTAGACGTTACTTAGGTCCCAGCGGGGAGGGGTGGACATGGGGGCTCCTTAAGGGGTGAGATGGGGGCAAGTATACCTTAAGGCTGGCGATGAATATGTAGGAGCGAGTCGTGTCGTTGCGAGGAGGCCTGCCGTCTCGCACCGGCGTGCCGCCGTTGTTAGCGGCACGAACGGTGAGCGAAGCGCAGGCGAAGGCCGACGAAGCAATCTCCTCTGCCCGCGAGGGGATTGCTTCACCGCCCCTTCGACTGCGCTCCTTTCAGTCGCGCAGCCGTGGGCGGCGGTTCGCAACGACACATAATTTTCGGGTTTGGGGCTAGGTAACAATATCGCTTGCCTCGCCCCTCAAAAAACGATACAATCAATCCAGAATGACCGCCGAGACGCTGCGCCTGCTGTTGCTGCTCTTCCTCTTCGCCATGTACGCCCTGGCGCTGCTCTACCTGCGCCGCCGTCCCCTCACCCGTTTACAGTTTGCCGCCTGGGGGTTGTTCGCCCTGCTCGTCCCGCTGCTGGGACCGTTCCTCGTCATCCTGCTGAAGCCGGGGCAGGCGCAGCCGCGTGCTGACCTTATCCGTGCCCGCCGAAGGAGGTAATGTCCATGAAGCAAGACCGTTTCCTGATCGGGATTCTCGTTTTCATTGGCCTGCTGGTGGCCGCCGCGCTGGCTTTGT
>JBFMCM010000363.1:0-3272 GCA_040754355.1 Chloroflexota bacterium
AGACGCCCGTCCACCGCGTGGTGGAGGCCGTCCGCCGCGAGGCCGCCCGCTACGGCGCCTCCATCCACCACAGCGAACTGATCGGACTCATCCCCGGCGAGGCGCTGATGGACGCGGCCGCATGGTACCTGCAACTGGACGACTTCTCGCCCGACCAGGTGCTCGAAAACCGCCTGTATGCGGCCCAAACCGGACCCTCGACCGGCCCCGGATTCCTCGACTCGCTCGCCGCCGGGACTCCGGCGCCAGGCGGCGGGTCTGCCGCGGCCTACGCCGGGGCGATGGGCGCCGCGCTGGTGGCGATGGTGGCACGCCTAACGGTCGGCAAGAAGAAGTACGCCGAGGTCGAAGCCCAGATGACCGAGATCATCGCCCAGGCCGAACGCCTGCGCCGCGACCTGACTTCCGCCGTGGATGAGGACGCAACCGCCTTCGAAACCATTCTGAAAGCCTTCAAACTCCCCAAGGAGACCGACAAGCAGCAGTCCGCACGCGAGACGGCCATCCAGGCAGCCACGCTGACGGCCGCCCAGGTCCCACTGGCGACGGCCGAGAAAGCCGTCAAGGTGATGGCGCTGGCCGAACGCTGCGCCGCCCTCGGCAACCTGAACGCCATCAGCGACGCGGCTACCGCGGCCGCCCTTTGCCGCGCCTCCCTGACGGGAGCCGGGTACAACGTGCGCACCAACGTCAACGGCCTGGCGGATAAGCACACCGGCGAGCCTCTCCTGGCAAAACTCGACACACTGGAGGCGGAGGCCGCAAAATTGGAGAGGGAAGTCCGCAAGACACTCAAGGAACGCGGCGGGCTCTCGCTCTAGATTCCATCCATGCCGGAAAAAAGCAAAACGCGAATAACGCAAATGAACAAATGGCGCGAATATTTTTTAATATACCATTCGCGTCATTCGCCTCTTCGCGCCATTCGCGTTAAATCTTTTCCCTTGTTGCTGGTTATCCTCCTGACCGCCTGTGCTCAATCCGTAACAGTCACGCCATCGTCTACGGTCCACGGTCCATCGTCCACCACCCCATCGTCCACGGACTTTCGTCCATCGTCAACTACCACTCCCTCCCTCTCTGCGACTCCCATCCCCTGCGACCCCTCCACCGCCGACTACTGCATCGTGGAGGGAACTTTCTTCCTCCTCCGTCCCATCGCCCCGCCGGGGACAAACACGGTTGATCGCGCCTACGCCTACGGCTCCACCGCTGGAGGCACGCGCGACCCGCACCACGGCGTGGAATTCTACAACGGCTCCGGCACCCCGGTCCTGGCCGCCGCGGACGGGACGGTATTCTACGCCGGGGACGATACAACGAACAAGTTCAGTCCGTGGTCGAATTTCTACGGAACCTTGGTCATCCTCGAACACACCCTGCGCAGTCAGAAAGTCTACACACTCTACGCCCACCTGTCGAAAATTGATGTGGTCGTTGGGCAAAGTGTCGCCGCCGGGGAAAAAATAGCCGAGGTGGGCGCCTCCGGCTCAGCCATCGGCAGCCACCTGCATTTCGAGGTGCGCCTCGACCCGCAGGACTACGCCAGTACCCTCAACCCGGAGTTGTGGCTTATCCCACTCCCCGATATGGGCATCCTTTCATTGCGTTTCGTGAATGAAAGCGACCAGTTCGTCCAGGCCCAGCCCAACGTCCAGTTCTATCCCGACCCAATTACAGTCTTCACCCAAGCCTGGTACCCGGAAGTCTATGCCGCTGAGATGAATCAAGGAAACAACTGGGAAAACGCGACCCTGGGAGATTTATCCGCCGGTTGGTACCGCATCACCTATCTGTGGGAAGGTGTGTTGTACGAACGCTGGGTGCAAGTCCAGCCGGGTAAACTGACGCTGGCGATATTAAAGGTACCCTGATGTTCACCGACCGCGTCACCCACCTCCAGGTTGAAGGCGCATACGCCGTCCTGGCGCGCGCCCAGGCGCTCGAAGCGCAGGGACGCCGCATCGTCCATCTCGAAATCGGCCAACCGGATTTTCCCACGCCCGAGCATATCAGCGCGGCGGGCATCCAGGCCATCGTGGAGGGGAAGACAAAATACACCCCGCCCGCAGGGATGCCTCAATTCCGCGAACTGATCGCCGAAACCGCTGGCCTCCAGCGCGGGCTGAACATTGATCCTGCACGGGTCGTGGTCGGCCCCGGCTCCAAGCCAGGCCTCTTCTTCCCGACCCTGGCGCTGGTCGCGCCTGGGGACGAGGTGCTTTACCCCGATCCCGGTTTCCCGACCTACGAGGCGATGATCCGCGTGGCGGGCGGGACCCCGGTCCCGGTGCCGCTGCGGGAGGAGAAGGATTTCTCCTTCGACCTGGACGCCTTTGACCATCTCATCTCCGACCGGACGAAACTCATCATCCTGAATTCGCCCGCCAACCCGACCGGCGGCGTGATCCCACTCGACGACCTGGAACATATCGCGGAGAAAGCCCAGAAACACAATTGCTGGGTGCTCTCGGACGAAATCTATACCCGCCTGGTCTACGACGGCCTCACAGCCCATTCCATCGCTGAAGTGAACGGGATACTCGACCGCACCGTCATCGTGGACGGCTTCTCGAAGACCTACTCGATGACCGGCTGGCGTCTCGGTTACATGATCGCCCCGATTAAATTGGCTGAGCGTCTCGAACTGCTCCTGACGCACGCCACCGGCTGCTCCGCCGCCTTCACCCAAGTTGCCGGAATGGAAGCCCTGACCGGGTCACAGGATTTCGTCGAGCAGATGGTGACCGAATACCAGCGCCGCCGCGACCGGATACTGGAACTGGTCAATGCCATCCCCGGCGTCCACGCCCAGAAGCCGCAGGGAGCGTTTTATGTTTTTCCAAACATTAGTTCGTACGGGCTGAGTTCCAGGGAGATCGCCTCTCGCTTGATTGACGAGGCAGGAGTGGCTGTTTTGGCGGGGACAGATTTCGGGTCCGGGGGCGAGGGCTACATCAGGATGGTGTACGCGGTTTCGATGGAAGTTATCGAGGAGGGAATGGAAAAGATCGCCGGGTGGTTCCGTTCATTAGGGCGGGCTTGCAACCCGCCATTGGAAGGAATAGGATAGTCACACTGCAAGTGTGACCTACAAAAAATCAGGTCGGAGATGGGATTCCATCTCCGACCTGATTTAATTCAGGATAGGTCAAGCAGAGGCTTTGATGAGTTCCTTGTCTTCCTGCTCCGCCACGCGGATGCCCTCCTTCTCATTGACCCGTGTCAGCAAATAACCGCCCGCCGCGAAGAAGACGATCAGCGATACGATG
>JBFMCM010000364.1:0-2228 GCA_040754355.1 Chloroflexota bacterium
AAGACCGACGAAGCAATCCCCTCGCGTGCCCAGAGAAGAATTTGCTGGTACGCTGAGATTGCTTCGCCCCGCTGGGCGCAACATGTTGCGCCCCTACAAAAGAGGCGGGGCTCGCAACGACACGAATGTGGCAAGGAGCATACCATGAGCGAAAACACACCCATCGGTTACATCGTCGGCGGCGGACTGAAAGAGTCGTTCCGCGCCCGCCTCACCGTTCCCTCTCAGGACGTCCAGGAGGGCGCGTTCGTCGTCATCCCCAGCGGGGACTGGCAGTTCTACGGCCTGGTCACGGACCTGCAACTCGGCGCGACCGACCCGCGCTTCGCGGACGAACAGTCCGAGACGCGCCTGCCGCCCGCGCTTGCCCACGCCCTGCACGGCCAGACGCTCTACACCAACCTGGAAATCCTCCCGGCCCTGATGCTCGAGCGCGGACCCGAACCAGGTTCGCCGGAGTACGCGGCCTGGAAGAAGGAAAAAGCCGATAAACCGCCGCGCCCGCTCCCGGTCAAGACCGTGCCGCCGCACCACGCCCCCGTCCGGCTGGCCTCGGGCGGCGACATCGCCGAGATCTTCAGCGACCCGGCTGACAAATCCAACTTCGTCATCGGCTACACCCGCGAGCAGGGACATCCTGTCTGCATCAACCTCGACAAGTTCGTCCAGCGCTCGGCGGGCGTCTTCGGGGCGACCGGCACCGGCAAGTCGTTCCTGACCCGCATCGTCCTGGCCGGGCTGATGCACCACGCCAAGGCCTCGGTGCTGGTCTTCGACATGCACAACGAGTACGGCTTCGACGACACTGCCTCCGACACCGGCCTGCGCGTCACCGGGCTGAAGACCAAGTTCGCCAGCCGCGTGCGTGTGGTGGGGCTGGGCGCCGGGACGACCATCCGCAGCGCCACGCCCGACTTCAACCTGGAGATCGCCATGGCAGACATCACCCCGGCGGACATCGAACTGCTGACGCGTGAACTGAATCTCAAGGAGACCACGCCGACCACCCTGCACGCCCTGACCACGTCCTTCGGCCGCGACTGGTTCCGGCGCTTCAAGGGGATGAACCGGGACGAGGTGGAAGTGGAAGACGAGAAGACCGGCAAGGTCAGGAAGGTGCCGCACCCGGGGAGCGTGGCCGCCTGGGCCGACGAGGCCGGCGTGAACGTGATGGCCGCCGAGGCGCTGCACGACAAACTGCGCCGCCTGTTCGGCACGGCCTACATCGTCGAGAAGCCGGCCGCCGATTCAGCGGCCGAGATCGTCAAGTCGCTGGAAGACGGCAAACACGTCATCCTGTCGTTCGGCCAGGCTTACGAGACCGACCTGGACTACCTGCTGGTGAGCAACCTGCTGACGCGCAAAATCAAGCAGGTCTGGGAGGACAAGACCAATCGTTTTCGTTCGCAAGGCAAGGACGAGCCGCGCCAACTGGTCATCGTGGTGGAGGAAGCCCACAAACTGCTCAACCGCGAGATGGCCGGGCAGACGACCTTCGCCAGCATCGCCCGCGAGATGCGCAAATACTACGTCACCCTGCTGATCATTGACCAGCGCCCGTCGCAGATTTACGACGAGGTCATGTCGCAACTGGGGACGCGCATCTCCGGCTGGCTGGGGGACGAGGACGACGTCCATGCGGTGCTGTCGGGACTTTCGGGGCGCGAGTCGCTGCGCGGCATGCTGGCGCGGCTCCAGCCCAAGGAGGAGGTGCTGCTGCTTGGCTGGGGCGTACCCATGCCGCTACCGGTGAAATCCAGACGCTACGACGACAATTTCTGGCGCGAGTTGTTCGGCGCGGGGAGCAAGAAGGACGAGGCGCAGATCATGAAGGAGTTGGGGTATTGATAGGTTCTTTTTAGGTAAAATGTGTATAATCAAAGCGGAGAAAACAAAAGTTCTATTTTGTGAGCGCGTATGTATTATCGTAGAAAAGTATTACTCGCTTTGATAGAAGCATTCGGAGGCAGGCTGAGAAGAACAGACTGTGAGAAGTTGTTGTTCCTGTTTTGCCAAACCACAAAAAGAAATTATTATGACTTTTTCCCCTATCAATATGGTGGTTTCAGTTTTGTTTCATATTTTGATAAAAACATTCTTGCTAGAGATGGCTTTTTAGAAAACAATGATGCTTTTATATTAGCAACAAGCGAGTCTTTTCTTCCCCAGTTAAGATGCGAAGACAAGATTGCTTTAATATCTCTGGCCACAGGAGTAAAAGAACGAGG
>JBFMCM010000365.1:0-18460 GCA_040754355.1 Chloroflexota bacterium
GACCGCTACTGCAAAGAAAAAAGGATTGACTGGTTCGCCTCGGTCTGGGATGAACAGGCCGTGGACTTCATGGAAAAGTTCGACACCCCGGCCTATAAGATCCCATCGGCCTCCATTACCGACCATGCCCTGCTGCGCTACGTCCGCAGGACGGGACGCCCGCTGGTTATTTCCACTGGCATGTCCACCATGGAGCAGATCCGGGCTGCGGTCAGCATAGTTGGGGCCGAGAACCTGGTTATCACCCACTGCACCAGCACCTACCCGTGCGAGCCCGAGGAACTCAACCTGCGCATGATCCAAACCCTGCGGAACGAATTCTCTTGCCCGATCGGCTATTCAGGCCATGAGGTCGGCCTTGTTCCGCCGCAGGTGGCGGTGGCGCTGGGGGCGTGTATGATCGAACGCCACCTGACCCTCGACCGGGCCATGTGGGGCTCCGACCAGGCCGCCTCGGTGGAACCAAGCGGTTTCGAGAGGCTGGTGAAATACGTGCGTACTGCCGAGGCCTCGCTGGGCGACGGCGTCAAGCGTGTCTACGAGAGCGAGATGTCTTCGCTCAGGAAACTCCGCCGTGTCGTGTCCGAGGAATAGGTGAATTCGTGAGGGCTTTCCGGATGGCAAAGGATCTTATAAAAAGGATGCCGCTTGCGCGGCCTCTGCTCGTGCTTATTCAGAACTGGCGCGCCCGTCGGTTGAAACGGCAAAAGGTTCAGGAAGCGCAGGCGTTTGAAAAATTCATCCAGGCCGCTTTCTCGAATGTCGAAAACGGCAGCCTGGTGGTGCGCATTCCCAACCTGGGTGGCACTTATGAGATTGATTTCCGTTCCCATATCCTCTTGCGCGTCTTGCGCAAGAAGGCCTATGAGCCGGAACTTGTGGACTTGGCCGCCCAATACCTAGACCCGGAGCGTGATATCCTCGATATCGGTGCGAATGTAGGCCTGTTGACAGTCTTCTTCGCCCATGCTCTGCAAGCCCCGCAAAAAGTGCTGGCGGTGGAACCTACTCCATTGGCACAATACTACCTGCGCCGTAACATCGAACGCAATGGGGTTGGGAACATGGTCATCGTATTCGACGGTCTCGTTACCGAGAAGCCTGGTTCCTATGAGTTGCACTTGATCCCAGGCAAGGAAGAGTATTCCAGTCTGGGGGATATTGTCCATAAATCCACCACAGGCGAGCAATCCCGGATCATCCAGGTACTGGGAGAGACTATGGACAACCTGACCGCCCGCTACCGCATCCATCCTGGTTTCGTCAAGATTGATACCGAGGGCGCTGAATTGTTCGTTCTGCGCGGCGCTACCCGGACCTTACAACAGGAGCGGCCTGTCCTGCTGATGGAACTCTCCGACCGGCTACTGGCTTCGCTGGGCTGTTCCTCGCGGCAGGTGTTCGACCTTCTGCGGGAGAACAGCTATCACCTCGTGAACGCCGATGATCCTGCAGGCGCGGTCGGTTCTCCATACGAAGGCTCCATCCTAGCATTGCCGGAGAGAAAGGGAAGAAGGATTGAACCTGCGACTTCGCTCTCGCCTCCGCAGTCTCGGTGAACTGGCGCGCGTGACCTCCACCGCGCTGAGCGTGGCGCGCGCCTCCCGACCGACCGCGGAGCGGAGGCCGGTGCTCTTCTTCAACGCCTCCACGCGCCTCTCCGGCCTCAGCCAGAACGCGGCCTTTTCGCTGCTGGCCTCTTGGATCGTCCGCCTGAGCGGCACCCCGGTGGTGCATTTCGTCTGCAACCGGGGGATGAGCCGCTGCGTGCTCGGCACGGATGAGAGCGACCCGGCGAAACCCATGCCATGTGGGATGTGCGTCCGCCAGAGCCGCGCCAATTTCACCGCCGCACAAACTCACTGGTTCGGCTACCACCGCGACGAGTCCCTCGCCGCCGCCCTCCAGCCTCTCAGCCTTGATGAACTTCTGCGTTATGAACTACCCCTGCCGAATGGTTCGGGAACATTCCCGCTTGGTAATACCATCCTCTCCTCCCTGCGCTGGCGGATGAGACTCCAGTCCCTGACCGATGATGAACCCACCCGCTTCCTGGCGCGTGAGTTCATGCTCTCAGCCTGGAACATTGCCCGCCAATTCAGCGCTTTCCTTGACGAGACGAAACCCCAGGCCGCCATGCTCTTCAATGGCACGCACTTCCCCGAAGCGACCGCCGCCTGGCTGTGCCGCCAGCGCGGCATACGCGTCGTCACGCACGAGTCGGGTTTCCAGCCTTTCAGCGGCTATTTTACCGAGGGGGAGGCCATCCGCTATCCCATCATCATCCCCGACGTGGACCTGTCTCCGGAGCAAAACGCCCGTCTGGAGGCCGACCTGCAAAAACGCTGGCGGGGCGATTTCAGCATGGCGGGCGTGCGGTTCTGGAGCGAGATCAACGGCCTGCCGGAGCGCCTGAAGCAAAAGGCCGCCGGATTCCGGCAGGTGGTTTCAGCCTTCACCAATGTCATCTTCGACACCACCCAGATGTACGCCAACGTGATTTTTGCGGATATGTTCGCCTGGCTGGACGAACTGCTGGAAATCATCCGCGCCCATCCACAAACGTTCTTCATCCTGCGTGCCCACCCCGACGAAGCCCGTCCCGGCAAAGCCAGCCGTGAGAACGTGGCGACGTGGTTTGAGCAGCGAGCCGCCGGCCTGTCGAACGCGGCCTTCATCCCGCCGCAGGAAGGCGTCAGTTCATACGACCTGCTGAAAATTTCCAAATTCGTGCTGACCTACAACTCGACCATCGGCCTCGAATCCATCCTGCTGGGCGTCCCGGCGCTGGCGGCTGGCCAGGCCCCATTCAACGGTTTCAACACGGTCTTCTTCGAGTTGACCCGTCAGGCCTATTTCAACCGGTTGAAGGCCTGGTTATCGGCTGGCAGGATCGAGGTCCCGCCGGAGCGGGTGCGCAGCACGCGCCGCTTCCTCTACTACCGCACCTACCGGTTCTCACTCCCGTTTGGTGAATTCCTCGAGTCCACTCACACAGGTTACGTCCAGTTGAAGAAATTTTCTCCGGCGCAACTGACGCAGTCGCCCACTGCCCGCGCCCTACTCGGCGGGCTGTTCGATGGAAGGCGGTTTGAGTTGGATGTCTAACTGTTCGCTGGTCATCCGCGCCTTCAACGAGGAACAGCACATCGGGCGGCTACTGGAGGGAGTGCGCCGCCAGACCGTGCAGGATGTGGAAATCATTCTAGTGGACTCCGGTTCGACCGACGCAACGACGGCCATCGCCGCGCAGTACGGGGCGAGCGTGGTGCACATCCCGCCGGACGAGTTCACCTTCGGGCGTTCACTGAACCTGGGGCTGGCCGCCGCGACCCGTCCCCTGGTCGTCATCGCCAGCGCCCATGTTTACCCGGTCTATCCTGACTGGCTGGAACGTCTGCTCGAACCGTTTGCAGATTCCCGGGTGGCATTGACGTACGGCAAGCAGCGCGGCGACGAGAACTCGAAGTTCTCCGAGCATCAAATTTTCACCCGCTGGTTTCCTGACAACCCGGCCCCGCGCCAGGGACATGCTTTCTGCAACAACGCCAATGCCGCCATCCGGCGCTCGCTCTGGGAGCAGCATCCGTACGATGAGACGCTGACCGGACTGGAAGACCTGGCTTGGGCCAAATGGGCGCAGGAACAGGGCCACGCCATCGCCTACGTGTCCGAGGCGGAGGTCATTCATGTCCATAACGAGACGCCGCGCGGCGTATTGAACCGTTACCGGCGCGAAGGCATGGCGTTCAAACGCATCTATCCAGAGGCACATTACAGCCTGTACGACTTTGCCCGCAATCTTCTGACCAACATCTGCTTCGACCTGCTCCACGCCGCCCGCCTCCGGCAATTTTTGCGCAGCTTTTCGAGCATTTTTTGGTTCCGTTTTTCCCAGTTTTGGGGCACCTACCTGGGCTACCGCCAGTCTGGGGCGCTGACCCCCGACCTCCGCCAGACATTCTATTACCACGTCGGCTGGGAGAAGTCCACGCCTACCGAAAGGGACGTGGAGCCGATTCGGTACAGTGAAAAGTGAGTTGTGAATGGTGAATAGTAAAAGGAGTAACGGGATGGCTGGCGAAAATATTCTTGGCTTGGAAAACTTGGGTGTATGGAACAAGGCAAAGAACTTGGTTTTGGTCGTTTACCAGCAGGTGTTGCAAAAATTGCCTGCCGATGAAAAGTGGAGTTTGAACCAGCAACTTCGTCGGGCTGTTCAAAGCGTTCCGGCGAACATTGCAGAAGGACATGGAAGGTTTTATTATCAGGAGAATATCCACTTCTGTTACATCGCTCGTGGTTCCTTGATTGAAACATACAGCCATCTTTTCGTGGCACATGATTTGAAATATATTTCGGATGAGATGTTCTACGATCTCAAAGGTCGCGTCGAGGAACTGGCGCGCATGCTCAACGGTTACATTGCCTATTTGAAGCATTCAAAGCGCGGAGAAAATGAACCCGGTGCTGCTTCGATGGTTCGAGAATTACCCCCTGAATATTTTGCTGAAGTTCCCACCCCAATTCAAGAATCATAATTCCCCTTTTGCTCACTACTCACCACTCACTAATCCCTATTCACTTCTCACTATGACCTCAATCCTCGCCCTCGTCCCCATGCGTCACCACAGCCAGCGCGTGCCCGGCAAGAACTACCGCCCGCTGGCAGGGAAGCCGCTCTATCAGCACATTATCACAACGCTGCTGGCTGTCCCCGAGATCAACGGCATTCTCGTGGACACCGACTCCCAGCCAGTGATAGACGGCCTGCGACGGGACTTCCCGCAGGTGACGGTGGTGGAGCGCCCCGAACCCCTGCGCGCCGACACCGTCCCGATGAACGAGATCCTGCTTTACGACACGTCTCTCGTTGAAGCGGATTTCTATCTCCAGACCCACAGCACCAACCCGCTCCTGCGACCGGAGACGGTCTCGAAGGCTATCCAAACCTTCCTGGCGGATTATCCGACTCACGATTCGCTTTTTTCAGTAACACGACTTCAGACCCGTTTGTATGACCAAAATGGGAAGGCTCTCAACCACAACCCGAACGTCCTGCTCCAGACCCAGGACCTGCCGCCGGTCTACGAAGAAAATTCCTGCATATACATCTTCACTCGCGAGAACCTGGTGCGGCGGCGCAACCGCCTCGGCGACAGGCCGCTGCTGTTCGAGATGGACGCCGCCGAAGCCTGGGATATTGACGACGAACTGGATTTTGCCATTACCGAATTCCTGATGCAGCGCCGCTCGTCATGAAAAAACGCATCTTCCAAGTTTTCCGCATTCCCTGGTATTTTGCCGCCTTTGCCGCCTACCCGCCGCTGGCTTTGCTCCTTTACAACATTTCCGAGATCCGTTTCTCCGCCGCGCTGCGTTCCATCCTGGTTTCCATTCTCGCCGCCTCGTTTTTGGCCCTGTTGTTACGCCTGCTCTACCGCAACTGGCACCGGGCCGCCTTTGCTGCGTCGGCTTTCGTCATTCTCTTCTTCACTTATGGCCACGTCTATGACCTTCTGGCAAAAGAATTCGAGAATTTGCCTCTCGACCCCTGGCTGTGGATACTCTGGAGCCTGCTGGCCGTTCTGGGGCTCCTCTGGGCGGCGCGGAAGAAGACCCGCTTCGAGAAGGCTGCCCCCGGCTTGAACGTGATCGCGCTTGGGCTGGTGGCCATGGTCTCGGTTCAGGCGCTCTGGTTCTCGGTCCCGAACGGAAGCGCCGAACCGGCGGCCGAGTTCGCCCCTGTCCAGGTATTGGAAGTCCCGGATGGCGAGACTCCGCCCGATATTTACTACATCATTCTCGACTCGTATGGCCGCTCCGACTTGCTCAAACGTGCCTTCGTTTACGACAACAGCGCCTTCATTCGAAGTCTGGAGGCGATGGGCTTCTATGTGGCGGATTGCACCCAGAGCAACTACAACCGCACGGATGTTTCGCTGGCTTCCTCGCTCAACCTCGACTACCTCCAGAACCTGAGCGCCGAATATCAACCGCCCAGCCAGAGCCGCCGCACCCTGTGGGCTTCCATCAGCAGCAGCGCTGTCCGCTTGATGCTGGAAGAAGCCGGGTACACCAGTGTCGCCTTTGCCACCGGCTTCGCCTGGAGCGAGGTGGATGGTTCTGATGTCTTTCTCGCCCCGCACTCGTTTGGGTTGTCCATGACCAGTTTCGAGGTCCTCCTGTTGCGCACCACCCCGGCGCGCTACCTGGAAGATTCCGGTCTCATCAACCTGGCCGAACTGGATGGACAGCACTATCGCGAGCGTACCCAGTTCATCCTCGACAAGATGGACGACCTGGCGCGCATGCCCGGCCCGAAGTTTGTTTTCGTTCACATTATCCCGCCGCACCCGCCCTTTGTTTATGCGCCCGACGGCTCGTTCACCGACCCGGCCCCTTTTCTCAACGAAGACCAGCGATACACGTACGAGTCCTACACGCGCGGCTATCGAAATCAGGTAGAATACATTACCGGCCAGATCGAGCAGGCGGTACGCACCCTGCTGGCAGAGTCAGCCACGCCTCCTATTATTGTTCTACAAGGCGACCACGCTCCCTGGCTCCAGACCGGCATCGGCAAGTTCCTGATTTTGAACGCTTATTACCTCCCCGGCCACTCTGACTTGCTCTACCCGACCATCTCGCCGGTCAACACCTTTCGGCTGATTTTCGATACTTATTTTGGAACAGACTACGGACTTTTACCGGACACCAGTTACTACTCGCCAGTGCCGAACATCTATGAATTTGAGGAGTTTCCCAATCCATGTCGAGAAAAATAACCTCCCTGCAAGGGCAAACGAAGCCCAAATTCATTAAGGCATTGCTCAAGAAAATCAACTTTTTCCCTTTTTATGTATTTTGCCTGACTTTGTATACTATTCTCACATACCTGGTAGCGAACCTGTCGCAGGTTAATCTGAATGTTGCCAACCGTCTGCTTGTTCTCTTCAGCGTGGGAACACTGGCGTTATTATTGCTTACCCGATTATTCGGCCGCGATTTCTCGCGCGCTGGAGCATATATTTTCCTCATTCTTCTGCTATTCTTCACCTATGAACCCGTCCGAATTGTGCTTTGGAAAATTTCACATGCTCTTGCAAATGACGCTTTCCTTTTTCCTCTCACAATGCTTCTCCTCATTGGTAGTATTTTACTGATTGCCAGACAGTCAGCAGATAAGATTCGGGGCTGGACCCCCTACCTAAATATCTTCGGCTTGATTTTGCTTGCTTTCCCTCTTGGCAGGATTGGCATTTACCAACGTAAAATGGCAAAATATCAGGAGGGCCTTTTAGCACAGCTTCAACAAGAAGCGCCTATTCCTCCCTCAACCTCCTTAAAATTTCTCCCCGATGTTTATTTCATTGTGCTGGACGGTTATGCCCGGCATGATGTACTGGAACAGCAAGTCGGTCTGGACAATTCGGAGTTCCTAGATGCTTTGCGGCAGAGGGGGTTTTACGTTGCAGATTGCAGCATGAGCAATTATGCCCAGACTGAACTATCGCTGACCTCGACGCTCGATATGACATACCTGGACGAGATCATCGAGCAACTTCCCGAAGTGGGAGAGGAATACTTCTCCTCTTTTATCAAGCACAGCCAAGTCCGTCAGTTCTTCGAATTACTCGGCTACCAGACGGTGAACTACTACAACGGCTATTACTGGATGCACTGGGATGATGCGACTTATTTTTTAGGCGACCCGCGCGTATCTCAAAATATTGACCGCATGATTCCGTTTGAAGAACTTTTTTTGAAGACCACCCTGTTTCGTTTCCTTTCTGATACATATCAAGCAATTATCCCTCCATCCCAATCTTCAGAGACATTGAGCGAAGACGAAGCCAACCGAGCCATTGTCCTTTTTACCCTGGAAAACCTGCCCGAAACAACCTTCTTGCGCAGCCCAAAGTTTGTCTATGTTCACCTGATGCTTCCGCATCCGCCGTACATTTTTGGCCCTAATGGGGAAAAGCAGAATATCACAGCGACAGATCTGGCCTCACGTCTTGAGGGATACCGCGACCAAGTATTATTTGCGAACAATCGTACCCTTCCGATTATTGACAACATCCTCTCCGAGTCTGGTGGCAATGTCATCATTCTTTTAGAAGGCGATCATGGTTTGATAGATTATCAAGAAGACTGGATGCGAATGGCAAATCTCATGGCCTATTATTTCCCCGATCAGGATTATTCTAAACTCTATTCCTCAATTACACCTGTCAACTCTTTCCGGATTGTCCTTTCTCAGTATTTTGGACAAGACTATCCATTATTGGAAGATGTCTCTTATTACTCGGCAAAAAGCTCTGACCGGCCGTTCGAGGTTATTCCTAATACTTGTAACAGGTAGATGGACACTATGCCCACCATCCTTTTTTCCGCCCCATACATGCTCCCATTCCTCGACCGTTTCCGCCCCGTGCTGGAACGTCACGGGTTGGACCTGATCACGCCTGAAGTCCGCGAGCGGCTCGATGAAGAGGAGATCTTGAAATACGCCGGCCGGTTCGACGGCGCCATCTGCGGCGATGACCATTACACAGCCCGTGTCCTAAAAGCCTGCGTGCCTCGGCTGAAAGTCATTTCCAAATGGGGCACCGGTATCGACTCGATTGACAGCGCCGCCGCGGCCCGCCTCGGCATCCAAGTCTACCGCACGCCGAACGCCTTTACCCTGCCGGTGACGGATTCGGTCTTCGGTTACATGCTCGCCTTCGCCCGCCGCCAGCCCTGGATGGATCGGGAGATGAAATCTGGCAGGTGGGTAAAATTGCCCGGCAAGGCGCTGCACGAGTCCACATTGGGCGTCATCGGCGTGGGCACGATCGGCAAGGTGGTCGCCCGCCGGGCGCGTGCTTTCGGGATGAAAGTGCTCGGCAACGACATTGTGGAGATTGACCACGTCTTCATCGCTGAAACCGGCATCCAGATGACCGATCTCGACTCTTTACTCGCTCAATCCGACTTCGTCTCGGTCAACTGCGACCTGAACCCGACCAGCCTCCATCTGATCAATGCCCGCGCCCTGGGGCTGATGCAGCCCCATGCAGTCCTTATCAATACTGCCCGGGGTCCTATCGTGGACGAAAATGCGCTGGTCGAGGCGCTTCAGACTGGTACAATTGCGGGCGCAGCGTTGGATGTGTTCGAGGTCGAGCCGCTGCCGGCCGAGAGCCCTCTTTTGAAAATGGAGAATGTCCTGCTTGCTCCGCATAATGCCAATTCCAGCCCTTCTGCCTGGGAGCGGGTGCACTGGAATACCATTCGCAACCTGCTGGAAGGGTTGGGTATAAGCCCGGAAGAGATGATAAATACATGACCGGACAACAATCAAAAATCGTAAATCGAAAATCGAAAATTGTTTTGATCACTGGCGCAGGCGGCGGGATCGGGCGCGCGACCGTCAGCCTGTTTGCCGAAAAAGGCTGGCGCGTCATCGGCGTGGACCGTTTGCCCTATTGTGAAGAGTTTCCTGCGGACGGCCTATTCATACAAGCCGATATCTCCCATCCCGAGGCCGCCGAGCAGATCTTCAGCCAGGCGCGTGGCTTTACGCCCAGGCTTGACGCGCTGGTCAACAATGCCGCGGTCCAGGTGGCCAAGCCGCTGGTCGAAACCACGGTCGAGGAATGGGATGCAGTCATGGCCTCCAACCTGCGCTCGGTCTTCCTCTTCGTCAAACTAGCGCATCCCTTGATGAAGGCCGCCGGGGGAGGGGCGATCGTCAATGTTTCCTCCGTCCATGCCGTGCAGACCTCGGCCAACATTGCTGCCTACGCGGCCAGCAAGGGTGGTCTGCTTGCTCTGACGCGGGCAATGGCAATCGAGTTTGCCCCAGATAACATCCGCGTCAACACCGTCCTGCCCGGCGCAGTGGATACCCCCATGCTGCGCGCTGGGCTGGACCGCGGCCACGTTGGTGGCGGCGACATGCAATCCCGGCTCGACAACCTGGCGCGCAAGACCGTCAACGGGCGGGTGGGCAGGCCCGAAGAAATCGCTCATGCCATTTATTTCCTGGCTGATGATACCCAGTCCTCCTTCATGACCGGCCAGGCGATGATCGTGGACGGCGGCGCGACGGCGAGACTGAGCACAGAGTGATGTAGTTGATATGAAATTGATTAATTCCATATTGTCTACTAAACTGAGCTGGAAAAAAACACCTTGGTATGTATTATTATTTGCAGTCTATCCTACCTTGGCCCTCCTGGCATATAACATTACCGAGGTATCGCCGAGTGTGGCCGTAATTCCTCTGATTGTTTCGATCTCCGGCGCGATGATTCTGTTGCTTCTTTCGTATGGCTTGGTACACAATTTGCCGCGCGCGGCCTTGGTGACGACAATCCTTCTCACCTTGTTTTTTTTGTACGGACATATTTACTCATCTCTTAAGGGAATAAATATATCTGACAATTATATTTTTCGCCATCGCACTTTGGCACCTTGTTTTCTCGTTCTTGCCGGTTTGGGAATTTGGTGGGCTTGTAGGAAAAGGCTTAATGTCCAGAAATTCACTCCCGTTTTGAATGTTGCCAGTATTCTTCTGATCTTTATGCCTACCACCCAAATTGCAACAGGACTTTATAAGCAATGGGAGGCTTGGAGAGAAGCCGAACCTATGATTTCTGGATCAGAATTCGACGATACTGTCGTATCTGTTTCAGAATCTCCAGATATTTATTACATCATTCTGGACACTTATGAAAGGGCAGACAAGATTCAGGAATTGTACGAGTACGATAATTCTGAGTTCATCAACTGGTTGGAAGATCATGGCTTTTATGTTGCAAGTTGCAGCCTATCGAATTATGCCCAGACGGAACTCTCTCTGTCGTCCTCGTTGAATTTCAATTACTTGGATGCATTAAATGACGCCCTCACCTCAGGGTATGTAGACCGGTCACCGCTTTGGCCATTGATCAAGCATAGTGCCATCCGTCAGTTTTTAGAAGCACGCGGATACATGACGATAGCGTTTGCGACAGGCTTTAATTGGTCTGAAGTCAACGATGCTGATATCTACTTTACCCCTCAGGTTGGGACTTGGGAACTGAATAGTTTCCAGTACATGTTAATCCAGACGACCGCCGGGCGCATTTTGCTCGATGCAGAGGAACTCAATTTGCCCAATACACCGGATGATTTGACTCGCCGGAGAACATTATATGCTTTGGAGAAATTGCAGGCCGTTCCTTCCATTGATAGTCCGAAGTTTGTATTTGCTCACTTACTTGTTCCGCACACATTTGTTTTTGGCCCGAATGGGGAGGAAATTTCTATAGACAAAAATACAATGACAGAGGATATTTTCAGGCAAGGATACATTGACCAGATTATTTTTATAAACAAACAGATTGAAGCGGTTGTAACAACACTCATTACAAATTCCCCAACACCACCCATCATCATAATTCAAGGTGATCATGGTACTGAGGGGTCTACTTGGGCAAATCGTATGTCCATCCTAAATGCCGTCTACCTTCCCGGTCATGAGGGTATGCTGTATTCGAGCATAACTCCGGTTAATACATTCCGGATCATTCTCAATGCTTATTTTGGTCAGAATCTGCCGCTGCTTCCAGATGTAAGTCTCCATTCGGGTTATCAAAACCCTTATGAGTATCATGAAATTGAAAATGATTGCGGTCGTTAGGAAATTAAACCCTGGATAATTTCTCAATGATTATATAACGAGTGCTAGGGATGAGCATAAAACAGACCATAAAGGGAATTGTTCCGGGCCTTGCTTGGGATTTCTTGCGAAGGGCCTATAGCGGTTTGATCCATTTACCCGATCTGCCTTCTGTTTACCTGCATCCCTGGCGGCGGGAAGGTATGAAACGACTGGCTGAATTAAAAGATTTCCATAAAGGAAAGCGCGCCTTCATCATCGGGAATGGTCCCAGTCTCCGACAGACCGACTTGAGCAAACTTAAAAATGAATTTACATTCGGTCTCAACCGAATCTATCTTATTTTTCCTGAATTGGGTTTTCATACAACTTATTTTGTCACCGTAAATGATTTGGTTATTGAACAGTGCAAGGACGATATTCTTGCCCTGCCGATGCCGAAATTTCTTTCTTGGCGTACCCATCACATATTTCCATCTGGTCGCGCTCCTGCTACGTTCCTCTACACCACCTACGACAATCCTGCCTTCGCTCGCGACGTGCGTCACCGTGTCTGGGAAAGTGCCACAGTCACCTACGTGGCGCTACAGTTAGCCTTTCACATGGGCTTCGAGCAGGTCATCCTGATTGGCGTGGATCACACCTCGAATGTCCCGGGCAAGGCCAATACCACCATCGTCTCACCGGGCGACGATCCCAATCATTTCAACCCGGTTTATTTCGGGAAAGGCTTCCGCTGGCAATTGCCCGATTTCGAAACCTCCGAGATCGGTTACCGGCTGGCCCGCCAGATCTACGAAGCCGACGGGCGGCAGGTGTTGGATGCCACCATCGGCGGGAAATTGACCATCTTCCCGAAGGTCGAGTATTCCACGCTGTTCAAGTAACATGCCTGACTTCCCCCTCATCACCATCGTGACCCCCTCTTTCAACCAGGGGCGCTTTCTCGAAGCCACCATCCAATCGGTCCTGGCGCAGGATTATCCCAACCTCGAATACTTGATCGTGGATGGCGCCTCCACCGACAACAGCCTGGAAATCATCCGAAAATATGCAGACCGGATTTCCTGGTGGGTTTCCGAAAAAGACAAAGGCCAGTCGGACGCTATCAACAAAGGCCTGCGCCGGGCGCGCGGGGAAATCGTCGGCTGGCTGAACTCGGACGATGTGTACGAGCCCGAGGCGGTGTCCAACGCGGTGGCAGCCTTCCGGTCCGCGCCCGAGGCGGGATTGGTGTATGCGGACGCCCGTTCGATTGATGCTCAGGGGCGTCCGTTCAACCTGATGCGCGCCCGCCAATACAATCTGGTGGAGCTTCTGGCTTATAACATCATCTGTCAGCCGGCCTCGTTCATGCGTCGTTCAGTGCTCGCGCAGGTCAACTATTTAAATCCCGAATATCACTTGTTGATGGATCACCTGCTGTGGATCGAGATGGCCCGGAAAGCGCCCATCCTCTATGTGCCTCAGGTGTGGGCCTCGGCGCGGTATCACGAGCAGGCCAAGAACCGCACCCGCGGCGCGGCCTACGGCCGGGAGGCCAGGGTGCTGATCGAGGACCTGCAAACCCGCCCGGAGTTCGCCGAAATCATTGCCGCCAATTCCAAACGGATCTGGGCTGGGGTGAACCGCTTCGATGCTTTTTACCTGACCGAGGCGGGGGAACACGCCGCCGCCCTGCGCGCCTATGGACGCGCCTTCCATCTCCACCCGGCAGCCGCCCTGCCAGACTGGAAACATATCCTGCTTGCCACGCTATCTGTGATGGGGCTGGGACGGATTCGTGCCTGGTACGATTGCCTGCGTAGCAGAACAATGAAATAACTCCCGTTTATTATCATTTCCTTACGGAGATGATGTTAATTGGAAATTACGTGTCAATCTCCAATTTGCGGTAGGAGCAAAATATGAAACGCGCTACAAACACAATTCTTCATCTCCCTTGGTATGTGTTTCTCTTCAGTGTATACCCTGTCTTATCGTTATATGCTCAGAATGTAACTGAAGTCCAGAATTCTTATCTTTGGCGCCCACTCGCTACTTCCTTGGTTGGGACGTTTCTTGCTCTGTTGGTTTGCAGGTTGCTTTTTAAGAACTGGTATATGGCATCAATAGTGACAAGTATCGCGACGATCATGTTCTTCGCATATGGACATGTTTATATTGGGTTAAAAAATATTTCCTTGGCTATTCCCTTTGTCCGGCATCGCTTATTATTACCCATCTGGGCAATTCTATTTGTAATTGGAATATGGATGATAACCCGCGGGTACCGGCAGCCGGAGAGGGCTACTTCGGTTTTGAACCTTGTAGCAATCATTGCATTATTATTTCCAATTGTACAGACGGGAAATTATCTTATTCACCAGCGTGGCGCGGAACAAGATGTTCCCAGGCGTGGTTTTGCTGGGTTAGTGCTCCCCGCTGACCAGAGGGCGCCGGATATTTATTACATCATCTTGGATGCTTATGGGAATACACAAACACTTACAGAACTAATGGATTTTGATAACGCAGAGTTCCTTGATGCTTTGAGGAACCAAGGATTTTATGTAGCAAATTGCAGTCAATCAAACTATGCGAGCACACAACTCTCTCTGGTTTCCTCTCTAAACCTTGATTATCTCACTGCTTTTGGTGATGCCTTTGTCCCTGGCAGCGGTGACGATTCTAATCTTTCTGCATATCTCAAAGGGAATGCCACTCGTTACACCTTAGATGCTCTCGGTTACCAGATTATTGCCTTTGAGACTGGATTCGCCTGGTCTGAATGGTATGACGCTGATTTATATTTGTCGCTAAGCCGGACACTTTGGAGGGGATATAACGAGTTTGAGGACTTGTTGGTTAAGACTACTGCCCTGCGTGCATTGTATGATATGAATATTCTGCTTAAACCAGATGAGGTGACTTCGCCGCATTATGAGCGAGTCCTTTATGTTTTGGAAAGCCTCAAAGTTTTACCCTCCATGCCTGGGCCAAAATTTGTATTTGTACATTTGCTGATGCCGCATGACCCCTTTGATTTCAACGAGGACGGCACATACTTTACGGGTTCATGGAGTTCAGGCTCTCGCGAACCATATTTCGAGGGCTATCGACGTCAGGTAATATATATTAGCAAGGTTATTCCTGAAGTGACAGCGTCGATTATTGCCAATTCACCCACACCCCCAGTAATCATAATTCAAGGTGATCACGGCCCATCATATTACTATAGCGATGTCGAACGGATGGGGATTTTGAATGCTTACTATTTGCCTAATGGTTCAGAGTTTTTGTATGAAACGATTACACCAGTAAATACTTTCCGGATTCTCTTCAATGCCTACTTCGGTGGTAATTTTGATTTACTTGAGGATGTCAGTTACATGTCTATATCCATTGATGATCCTTTCACAGTGACCGAGGTAACGAATCCGTGTATGGAAAAGTGATGGCATGGTTTTACTGAAAGGGCTCTTCTCACATTCCTGATCGTTGATGTCAAAAAGTCAGTCAATGCCTCTTCGCAAATTTCTGCGCATCGCTTTCGCTTTCTCGTGTGTCATTGGGGGGGTGCTTCTGATTTTTCTTTCCTTTCTCCCATACAGGCTGCTTGCCGTTTTCGCAGATTCACTCATGCCGGACGGCAAATTTGAGTCTCTCAATGCGAACAATGCAATAGTATTCAGGGTCGTGTTTTATTCTGGTGCGCTGACCCTTTTTACCCTGGCTGCGCTAACATTCTTGAGGCGGTGGGATTCAATCTGGAATTTCCTCAAACAGTTCTGGGTAGATGCATGTATCTTTCTTCGCCCGCTGTGGCCGGCCAGACAGGAGTGGCTTTCCCTGCTGGCACTTATAATGGCCATGGGCCTCGCAGTTGTCCTCCGGTTGGAATACATTTTCTCCTCCTTGCATCATGATGAAGCCTATACCTACATGGCTTTCGCCCATTCGTTGCGCGTTGCGATCACGGATTATCACCTGCCCAATAATCATGTTTTTCACTCTATCTTGGTTTATCTTTCCACTCAAATTATTGGTGGTCAACCGTGGGCAGTGCGTTTACCGGCTTTCATAGCAGGTATATCTCTTGTTCCTGCTGTTTATGTCCTTGGGAAAAGGCTTTATGACCGCTGGGTGGGCCTGGGAGCAGTACTCCTGGTGACAATGTCCCCGGCATTGATTGGTTATTCGACGAATGCACGGGGCTATTCCCTCGTGGCATTTTTCTCGCTTTTGATCTTCACTCTCGGCGATAAGGTTCGCGAAGAAAGAAATCTGTTTGCCTGGGGACTTATCAGTATTTTTTCGGCGCTTGGCTTCTATACTGTTCCGGTGATGATGTTTCCCTTCGGTATATTATTCGTCTGGCTTTTTTTAGAAAACCAATTATCCATTCCCAAAGCATATCGCTCAAAGTGGAATTTCCTCTTGCACTGGTTTATTTCTGGCACGGCTGCGGCAATCTTGACCCTCCTTCTGTATCTCCCGGTCATGATCTACAGTGGGCCCCAAAAACTGTTTGCGAACGAATTTGTTGCCCCAGCGGCCTGGGAAGATCTGTTCAATGTTTACAGTAGCCGCCTTGGGCGGACCTGGAGCGAATGGACAAATAGAGTGCCGGGCATCCTGATTTTATCGCTGGTGATAGGGCTGTTTTTGGGGTTGGTTTTTCACAAACGATTATCGTCACGCCGGGTTCCGCTGCAACTTGCCGCGTTGCTCTGGATCATATTTTTATTAATCGTTCAAAGACCGCAAGCGGGGTCAAAGGTCTGGGTTTTCCTCCTGCCGCTGGCGCTCCTGTGGGCCTCCGCCGGGATTTTTGGCTTGCTCGGCTTGATGAAATTAAAATCCATTCCATTCTCGGCATTGGCTGTGGGCCTGGTCTTTATTGCGGTCCTAGGGCGCGCTGCCTTGCTTCTCCCACAATTGCCCGAACTTTGGTCTGTCCGCGGGGACGAGGAGAATGCTGTTTCGTTCGTCGAAAGCCAGTTGCAGGCAGACGATAAATTGGTCGTTGCCCCGCCGGATGACGCCCCTGTGTGGTATTATGCCGAATTGCATGGAATATATGCGGCGCTTTACATGCCCGAATCAGATTTTGCCCGGCTGTTCGTTTTGGTCAACCCGGATGAAGGTCAAACTCCCGCCTCGGTACTGGAGGCGCGCGGCCCGGGGCAGGAGTCTGCCACGTCTTGCAATCTATTGGAAATATTTGGCAAAATCCAGGTGTTTGATTGTCAGGAGAGTCCATGAAGAAATTATTTTCCATGTTTCTTTTCCGTGAGCGTCCGTGGATGTGGAAGGCCACCCTGATCGTGATGCTCCTGGCGGGCTTTGCCATCCGGATGGTTGACCTGACTGACCTGCCGCTTGATTTTTCCCCCACCCGGCAATTGTTTTCCGCGCTCAAGGCGCGCGGCATGTATTACCAGTATGTGACCGACGCCCCGGAGTGGCAGCAAGAGCGCGCCATCGCGCTGGGAGGCGTGGGTGAGTTCGAGCCGCCAGTACTCGAGACTCTCGTCTCCCAGACCTATCGCCTGGCCGGCGAACATCTATGGATCGCACGCGTCTATTCCTCGCTCTTCTGGGTGCTTGGAGGGCTGGCCCTCTTCCTGCTCATCCGCGCTCTCACCTCCAGTGGACCAGCCATCATTGGAACTCTTTTCTATCTCTTTGTACCTTTTGGTGTGATTGCCAGCCGTTCCTTTCAGCCCGACCCGTTGATGACCGCGCTGATTGTTTTTACCTGGTGGGCGCTCTTCCGCTGGCAAAGCCGGCATACTTGGAAGTGGGCCCTCCTGGCGGGGCTTTTTGGTGGGCTGGCGATTTTTGTAAAAAACACGGCTGTTTTTCTGGTTGCGGGCGGCTTTGCAGGTATCGTTTTTGGAATTCTGGGACTCAAACGCACCTTGCGTGATTGGCAAGCCTGGGGTATTGGCATATTATTTATTCTCCCGTCTTTGATTTACATATTGTCAGGCGCTGGCGGCCTCTCGGGCTCCCTGCAGGGATACTTTGCCCTGCAGTTTTTTCCAAAAATGTGGATTGACCCGGCCTTTTATTTTCGCTGGGATTATACGATTAGTTATGTTGCCGGCTTCTGCGCCTCTCTCGTGGCTGGCTTGAGTGTTTTTCTGGCTGATCCAAAACCGGAACGCCCTTTCCTCGCCGGGCTTTGGGTGGGTTACATTCTCTTCGGATTGGTTTTTTCGTACGCCTTCTACACACATTATTATTACCAGCTTCCTTTCATTCCACTGGTTGCCCTGTCATTATCCCCGGCACTTGCTTTGTTTTTGAAGCGTTATTTCGAACAAAGCCCGGGCTTGTTCCCGCGCCTGGTTTTGGTGGCTGTTGTCCTTGGCGGCACGGCTGTCCAGGCTTGGGGGGCGCGCAGCACGCTCGCCTCTGCCGATTATCGCAATGAGGCGGCCTTTTGGGATGAAATCGGCGATGCGCTGGGTCATGACGCTTCCGTAATTGGCCTCACGCAGGATTATGGATATCGTCTGGCCTATTGGGGCTGGCAGAGTTCCACCGCCTGGTACACCAGCGCAGATATCAATGTGCGTTACATGGCCGGGCAGGATGAGGCGGATATCGCCAGGAAATTTACCGAGGACATTGCCGGGAAGCAATATTTCCTGGTGACCATGTTCGGGGAATTCGAGAACCAGCCGGTCATCAAGGATTTTTTATACAGCCATTACCCAATTTATGCAGAGACCGACGAATATGTCATCTTCGACCTTCAGCACCCTCTGGAAAAACAACCCTGACCGTATGACTGCTCCCGAAAAACCCCGA